>NZ_JBMKKT010000088.1:0-640 GCF_049239625.1 Tenacibaculum sp. MEBiC06402 | reverse complement strand
GGTTTACGGTTTTTGGACATTGACCACAACGTATTTGTATAACTGTTGTTACGGGATTAAAATTACATATTTTGTTTAAGAGCTAGCGTTAGTAATTACCGAGTGGATTCTGACGAAGTCGAATCCGCCGTAATTACGGTTATACATTGTTGTACGCAGGATTTTATTCATTCCAGCATGTCATTTTTCATCAACGAATCCATTTCCGCTTGATATCTTTCTCTCCAGTCTTTTCCGTTTCTTTTATTCAGATATTTTTCAATTTCAGCGTTGTAAGCGTCAATTCCGCGTAATTGAGCTCCAGTAACAGCGCAACCAACATTCGATACGTGAAATCCATATTTTTCCTTTAGTGCAATGCAAGGAACTCCACAAGGCAATGGTTTTCCAACTGTCACGATTCTTGCTGAATTCCGCCAACTGTCAATCTTTCCAGTCAAATAATTGAATCGGTTAAAAAATCCGAATTACCAGAATAAGATTCCAACAATTAATATTCCAATTCCTATGGTTATTTTCTTTTTATGTTTCATTGGTCAACTTGCGTACAACGTAATTGTGTATGATTTTTTGCGGGAAAAAGACGCGAGTCATTTTCCGTTGTTTCGGAAAGATAATTAATAAGATTGAATTTCCGGTG
>NZ_JBMKKT010000087.1:0-707 GCF_049239625.1 Tenacibaculum sp. MEBiC06402 | reverse complement strand
TTCCTCGCCGGAAATTCAATCTTATTAATTATCTTTCCGCAACAACGGAAAACGACTCGCGTCCTTTTCCCGCAAAAAATCATACACAAATACGTTAGGCACAAGTTGAAAAATGTAATGATAAGAAAATTTGGACTTTTAATATTAGTTGTGTGTTTTTCACTAATACTTGCATCAATTTACGGAATTATACACAATCAAATAACTTATTCGATTTCATCAGAATATTTTACAAAATTCAAGTTCGAACAATTCGGATTTTGGGATTATGCATTTGAAAATGATGACAAACGAAAACTAATATTTATTGGAATTCTTTCCACTTGCTGGTTTGGATTATTAATAGGATTGATTTTAGGAACTTTATCAATGTTTAAAGCTAGTCTAAAAACAATGTGGAGAATTTCAATTAACGCAATTATTAGGACTCTAATAATAACAATCGGATTTGGGATTATAGGTTTTTTAATAGGAAACTTTTTTGTTCCCAACTTTGATCTTAACTGGAAACTTCCAGCTGACTTGATTGATAAAAAAAACTTTTTGACTGCTGGCTCAATACATAATTCCAGCTATTTTGGTGGATTAATTGGCTTGATTTACGGTACTTTTTATATTTTGAAAAACAGAAAAACCAGTGCCTAACAAAGCGTATAATTAATTGCGGCTGAATTTCCTCACCAGAAATTCAATCTTATTAATTATCT
>NZ_JBMKKT010000086.1:0-193532 GCF_049239625.1 Tenacibaculum sp. MEBiC06402 | reverse complement strand
GGATACATTCACATATACAATTTGTGATAACGCTAGTCCAGCGAACTGTTCTACCGCTACGGTAACAGTAACAGTTACACCAGTTGATGAAGCGCCAGTAGCAAACGATGATTCAGTAACTACCGATCAAGACACTTCTGTAGATGTAGATATTTACACTAATGATGATGACATTCCAACGGATGGGACATTGACAGTAACAGATCCTAACAATGGAACAGTTACAATTGATGATGGTGGTACACCAAATGATCCAAGTGACGATGTAGTTATATATACTCCGAATGATGGATTTAGCGGAACAGATACATTTACATATACAATTTGTGACAATTTAGTTCCACAAAATTGTAGTACTGCAACAGTTGTAATTACTGTGATATCTACAGATACCTGCTTGTCACCATATAATTTAATGTCCCCAGGAGATGGTAATAATGATAATCAATTCTTTTTTATACCTTGTATAGACAATCCAGAGTATGCTAACAATACCGTTGAAATATTCAATAGATGGGGTAATACTGTATACAAAATTAAAGGATATAGTAATATAGATACTTCTAGAAGATTTGAAGGTATTTCGAATGGTAGAGCAACAATAAGTGTTGATCAGAAATTGCCTGTAGGAACATATTACTATGTAATTGATCCAGGTAATGGTGAAAAGCCAGTAACGGGATGGTTATATATTAACAAGTAAAAATATTCGCTAGGTTATGTTCAATAAGAGAAAAATATTTATTCATATTTTGTTAACGTTACTGTTGTGTTTAAATTCAGCAGAATTGTTCTCACAACAAGATCCACAATACACGCAGTATATGTATAATACAATGAGTGTAAATCCAGCATACGCTGGATCAAATGATCATACTGTAATTACTGCATTAGGGAGAACACAATGGGTCGGTTTAGATGGTGCTCCTGATTCTCAAACATTAAGTTATGATACACCTATCGGATATTCAGGTATTGGTTTGGGAATTAATTTAACAAATGATCAAATAGGGCCTGCTAATGAGATTTATCTTGATGCCAATGTTTCTTATACAATTAGAACTGGTAACGAAGGTAATCTTGCCTTTGGTTTAAAATTAGGTGGTAGACATTTAGCCATTGATTGGAGTAAGGGAACAGCTAGGCAACAAGAGCGAATTTTTGAAGGAAATATCAGTAAATTTTTACCTACTATAGGAGCAGGTATCTATTTCTACAAAAGGAATTGGTATATTGGTGCCTCAATTCCGAACTTTATTAGGACAGATCATTATGATGATACTGTTGCAACAACAAGTTTCGGAGATGGGGATTTAGCGGAGGAGAGATTACACTTTTTTGGTATCGCAGGATATGTGCTTGATTTAAATGAGACTTTAAAATTTAAACCTGCGGCATTAGTGAAAGCTGTGAATGGAGCTCCGCTATCAATTGATGTTTCAGCGAATTTCTTATTCAATGAGAAATTCATGACTGGTTTGGCTTGGAGGTGGGATGATTCTATCAGTGCATTGTTAGGATTTCAGGCAACAAAAAATTTAAACATAGGCTTTGCGTATGATTTGACAACATCAAATTATAGCAATTTTAATTCGGGAACATATGAGCTTATGTTACGTTGGGATATTTTTAGAGATCGGGTGCTAAAGTCACCTAGATTCTTTTAGATTTAAATTATTTTTTATGAGGAAAATAGTACTATTTTATTTGTTAATAATTAGTTTTTCGGGGTTTTCACAAAGAAGATATGCTGCTGATCGTTATTTTAAAGAATATGCTTACAAAAAGTCTGCAGAGTTATATGAAGTAATTTATAATAAAGGAGATGAATCTATGTTGGTAATTAGTAGGCTAGGGGATGCTAATTACTACAATACAAATACAGTTGAGGCAGAAAAGTGGTACCGCTTATTATTCGAAAAATATAAAGAAGGTGTCTCTTCAGAATATATGTTTAGATATGCTCAAACATTAAAAAGTAATGGTAAAATTGAGGAATCAGATAAATGGTTACGTAAATTAAAAGATTTAAATAAAGGAGACTCTAGGGCAATAGCCTTAGAAAAGAATCAAAATTATTTTGTCGAGTATTCAAACAAAAAGAAAACTTTTGTTAGCATTCAAAACCTAAATATTAATACTAAATATTCAGACTTTGGAGGTTTTATTTACAAGGATGAACTTTATTACGCTTCAACAAAACCTGAGGGGTCAAAGTTTGATAAAAAACTATACAAGTGGAATGAACAACCTTTCCTTAATATTTATAAAGCTCCAGCTGATTTTAGCGACGATATTAAAAAGGGATTACAGGTTAATGATTCAGAGAAGCTAACTTCACTAAATACACGTTATCACGAGTCTAATGCGATTTTAACAAATGATGGTAGAACAATGTACTTTACTAGAGATAACTATAATGGTGATAAATTAGAGGGAGATAAAAATAGGGTAACACATCTAAAAGTGTATAAGGCAAGTTTAGTTAATGGAAATTGGGATAAAATTGAGGAATTACCTTTTAATAGTAATGAATATTCATGTGGTCACCCTGCATTAAGTGCCGATGAAAAAACATTGTATTTTGTGTCTGACATGTCTGATGGTATTGGAGCTACAGATATTTACAAAGTTGCTATTAACGAAAATGGAAGCTTCGGAAAAGTAATAAATCTTGGTAGACCTATTAATACCGAAGGAAGAGAAATGTTTCCATCAGTAGATGAAGAAAATACCATGTATTTCGCTTCTGATGGGCATTTAGGTTTGGGTGCTTTAGATGTTTTCGAAGCAAAATTCGAGAATGATGAGTTCACTGATCCTGTAAACTTAGGAGCTCCTATAAACGGTCCTTTGGATGATTTTAGCTTTGTTATTAGTGAAGATAAATCATATGGTTATTTTTCATCAAACAGAAAAGGAGGAAAAGGAGATGATGATATTTACAGCTTTGTGATTTATAGATGTAAGGAAGATATTGGTGGTTATGTGACAGACTCAGAAACCGGAAACCCTATTCCTGGCGCGGTAGTGCGTTTAATTGATGAAAACGGAAACCCTGTAAGTGAGCAAAAAACACAAGCAGATGGTAAATATGTTTTCAAGGATATTGAATGTGAAAATAACTTTACAGTATCTGCGTCTAAAGATGATTATAGAAATGATCAAAAAGATGCAGTAACAGAAGATGTTGATAAGAAAGAAATTAAAACAGATTTAGAGTTAGAATCTTTAATTGTTGATGCCACAGAGGAAGAAGCGCAAATTGTAATCAAGCCTATTTATTTTGATTTCGATTTATACGACATACGTGAAGACGCAGAGTACGAGTTAGAACATATTGTGTCAGTAATGAAAAATCATCCTGAGATGGTAATTCGTATCGAATCTCATACCGATAGTAGAGGAACAAGACAATACAATAGATGGCTTTCTGATAAAAGAGCGAAATCTACCAGAGATTATATAATTTCAAGAGGAATTGCTTCTGAAAGAATTCAGAGCGCCGTTGGTTTTGGAGAAGATAGATTGCTGAACAACTGTAGAAATACGAGTAAAACTAAATGTACTGAGGAAGAACATCAGAAGAACAGAAGATCTTATTTTTATATCGTAAACTCTAAAAACAATAATATCGTTGTAAATCAGCCTGAAAAACCTGAAATCAATACTAATTCGGGTGATTATTACATTGTTTCAGATGCATCAGATACCTTATTTAGTATTTCTAAGAAGTTTGGGATTCCAGTAGAAAGATTAAAAGAGCTAAATGGTTTAAAAGATGATGTAATTGTAATCGGTCAAAAGATTAAATTAAAATAAAAAGTAAAATAATTAAGAAATTTCTAAAAAGTGCCTAAACGGGCACTTTTTTGTTGGCTCAAATCGAAGGATTACAATAAAATACGTAATTTCGCGAATTCAATATATAGAACGACAAAATGAGTAAGAATTTTACTGAATACAAAGGATTAGATCTACCGAAAGTAGCAGAAGAAATCTTAAACTATTGGGAAGAGAATAACATCTTTGAAAAAAGTGTAACTACACGTGAAGGAAATGAACCATTCGTCTTTTTCGAAGGACCTCCATCTGCAAATGGTTTACCAGGAATTCACCACGTAATGGCTCGTTCTATAAAAGATATTTTTTGTCGTTATAAAACTCAAAAAGGATATCAAGTGAAGCGTAAAGCAGGTTGGGATACGCATGGTTTACCAGTTGAACTTGGTGTTGAGAAAGAATTAGGAATTACAAAAGAGGATATCGGTTCTAAAATTACTGTTGAAGAATACAACGAAGCTTGTAAAAAAGCAGTAATGCGTTACACTGATATTTGGAATGATCTTACGCATAAAATGGGATATTGGGTAGATATGAACGATCCATATATCACATACAAATCAAAATACATGGAATCTGTTTGGTGGTTACTAAAACAGATTTATGATAAAGATTTACTATACAAAGGATATACAATTCAGCCATATTCGCCTAAAGCGGGTACAGGTTTAAGTTCTCATGAATTAAATCAACCAGGAACATATCAAGATGTAACAGATACTACGGTGGTTGCTCAGTTCAAAGCTTTAGAAGAAACATTACCAGATTTCCTTCAAAATGAAGGTGATATTCATTTCTTAGCATGGACAACAACTCCTTGGACATTACCAAGTAATACTGCATTAACTGTTGGTCCTAAAATAGAATATGTTTTAGTTGAAACCTATAACCAATATACGTTTAAACCAATCAATGTAGTTTTAGCAAAAAACTTAGTTGCTAAGCAATTCGCGGGGAAAAAGTTCAATCAAGTAGAAGATAAGTCTGAGTTATTATCATACAAAGATGGTGACAAAGTAATTCCATATTTTATCGTTAAAGAGTTTGTTGGTGCCGACTTAGTTGGAATCAAATACGAACAATTAATCGATTATGTATTACCATATGAAAATGCAGATAATGCATTTAGAGTAATTTCTGGTGATTTCGTAACAACAGAAGATGGTACAGGTATCGTACATACAGCTCCAACATTTGGTGCTGATGATGCATTAGTAGCGAAACAAGCTACACCTGAAGTACCTCCAATGTTAGTGTTAGATGAAAATGGAAATCCTGTTCCGTTAGTTGATTTACAAGGTAAATTCAGACCAGAATTAAAAGAATTCGCTGGGAAGTATGTGAAGAATGAATATTACAACGATGGTGAAGCTCCAGAGAAGTCTGTTGATGTTGAATTAGCGATTAAATTAAAGACAGAAAATAAGGCATTTAAGGTAGAGAAGTATGTACACAGTTATCCAAACTGTTGGCGTACCGACAAACCAATTTTATACTATCCATTAGATTCTTGGTTCATCAAAGTAACTGATGTTAAGGATAGAATGTTCGATTTAAATGAAACCATTAACTGGAAGCCAAAATCAACAGGAGAAGGTCGTTTTGGAAATTGGTTAAAAAATGCTAACGATTGGAACTTATCTCGTTCTCGTTTCTGGGGAATTCCATTACCAATTTGGAGAACAGAAGACGGAACTGAGCAAGTTTGTATCGGATCTTTACAAGAATTAAAATCAGAAATAGCAAAAGCAGTGAAAGCTGGTGTTATGGATGCTGATATTTTCGCTGATTTCGAAGTAGGAAACATGTCTGAAGAAAACTACGAAAAAGTAGATCTTCATAAGAATGTTGTAGATAAAATCATTTTAGTTTCTGCATCAGGAAAACCTATGCGTCGTGAAAGTGATTTAATTGATGTTTGGTTCGATTCTGGATCAATGCCATATGCACAATGGCACTATCCATTTGAAAACAAAGAATTAGTTGATAATAAAAAGAGTTATCCAGCAAACTTTATTGCAGAAGGAGTAGATCAAACTCGTGGGTGGTTCTATACTTTACACGCAATTGGCACCATGGTATTCGATTCTGTAGCATATAAAAATGTGGTATCTAATGGTTTAGTATTAGATAAAAACGGACAAAAAATGTCGAAGCGTTTAGGAAATGCAGTTGATCCGTTTACAACTTTAGCAGAATATGGTCCAGATGCTACACGTTGGTATATGATTTCTAACGCAAATCCTTGGGATAACTTAAAGTTTGATATTGCTGGTATTGAAGAAGTAAAACGTAAGTTCTTCGGAACATTGTATAATACGTATTCGTTCTTCAGTTTATATGCAAACATCGATGGATTTAATTACAGTGAAGCAAATGTTCCATTAGTAGATCGCCCAGAGATTGATCGTTGGATTTTATCGGAATTAAATACCTTAGTTGAAAAGGTTGATAAATTCTATGCAGAGTATGAACCAACAAGAGCTACAAGAGCAATTTCTGATTTTGTACAAGATCATTTAAGTAACTGGTATGTTCGTTTATGTAGAAGACGTTTCTGGAAAGGAGAATATGCTCAAGATAAAATTTCGGCATACCAAACTTTATATACTTGTATGGAAACTGTGGCTAAATTAGGAGCTCCAGTTGCACCATTCTTCATGGATCGTTTATATAAAGATTTAAATGCAGCTACAGGTAAAGAAACTTTTGAAAGTGTTCACTTGGCAGAATTTCCAAAATTTGATGCTTCAGTTGTTGATAAATCATTAGAACGTAAAATGGAAAACGCACAAACTATTTCTTCATTGGTACTTTCGTTAAGAGCTAAGGAGAAGATTAAAGTGCGTCAGCCATTACAAAAAATCATGATTCCTGTACTAGATGACGCTCAAAAAGAAGAGATTACCGCTGTTTCTGATTTAATTAAATCAGAAGTAAACGTAAAAGAAATTGAGCTATTAGATGATGCTTCAGGAATTTTAGTAAAGCAAATCAAACCTAATTTTAAAGCTTTAGGACCAAAATTCGGTAAAGACATGAAATTGGTTTCTTCTGAAATTCAGTCTTTTACCCAAGAGCAAATAAATCAGGTAGAAAAAGATGGTGAAATTTCTATAGAAATTAGCGGAAAAAGTATTACATTAGGAACGGAAGATGTAGAAATTTCGTCAAAGGATATTGAAGGTTGGTTAGTAGCAAATGCAGATGGAATAACAGTAGCTCTAGATGTTACAATCACAGAAGATTTACGAAAAGAAGGTATCGCAAGAGAATTAGTAAATAGAATTCAAAATGCCCGTAAAGACTCAGGCTTTGAAGTAACAGATAAAATTAAACTTACTTTCCTAAATTTTGCTGAACTCCAACAATCAGTTCTTGCTAACGAAAGATACATCAAGACAGAAACATTAACGAATGAGTTAGTTTTTGTTGATACGTTAGAAAATGGTACAGAAATTGAGTTCGATACCATCAAGAGTAAAATGTTAATCGAAAAAGCTTAGTAGTATGGCAGAAGATGTTAAAGTAAGGTATTCAGACTCGGACTTGCAAGAGTTCAAAGAGATTATTCTTAAGAAAATCCAAAGAGCTGAAGAAGATCTTGAATTGTTAAGGTCTTCATACAAAAATGGATCAGATAACGGAACAGACGATACGTCTCCTACTTTCAAATCTTTTGAAGAAGGAACTGATACCATGGCAAAAGAAGCGAATATGCAGTTAGCAATTCGTCAAGAAAAGTTTATTAGAGACTTAAAAAATGCATTAATACGTATTGAGAATAAAACGTATGGTGTGTGTAGAGTAACAGGTAAACTTATTCAAAAAGAACGTTTAAAATTAGTCCCACATGCTACGTTAAGCATTGAGGCAAAAAGAAAACAATAAATTAAAAAGCTCCCAAAGTGGGAGCTTTTTTTATGTTTTAATTATTATTAATTTAGAGTGTGAAAAAAATCCTAATCTTTCTTTTTTTGCTTGTTCAAATAACTGGATATACTCAGGAAATCGAGGGAGTTAATTTTATAGAAGAAATTAAGAACTATAACGTGTCTGATTTATTTGTAATGAATAAAACAGAGCCAATTGGTTATATAGGTGAAAAATATCAGCGCTTTTTTATACACTTTATTTCTGTTATTAAAAATCCAAGAAACAACCTAGAATATTTTGTCTATGGCAAAACTAAAGTAAAGGACAATATCTGTAGTTTTCAAGGAATATTAAAAATTACAACTTGTACATATATTTTAGAGACAGATGTACCAAATATAAAACAAGGTTCTTTGGTTGGTGAATACGCTTTTTATGAGGATACTAAGGAAAAGGGAAGTGGCTTACTAAAGGGAAAGTTCTTTACTGATTTTATAATTAATGAGAAAGGAGTTTTAGTATATGATAATTTAATGTCAAGTGCAGATGGTTACCAAAATAATCAGTTTGAAGGAATTTGGATTAGTTATAAAAGTAAATCTTCAAAAAAATGTAATTGGGGGGATTATCGTATTCCAGATAGCGGAGATCTAGATGTTGGAACTGCAGAATTCGCGCCTAATCCTTATTATCATAAATTCGGTTGGCTCAATTATACAAATGCTTATTTAGATTATTCAAATGATCAAATTAGAAAGAATGCTTTGAATAGAGAAAAGGAACATTGGTGGAAAAATCAATAGACAAATACACTTACACTACATTTTAAATCTTTTATCTCACATAATTAAAATATCAAATGTGAAAAACAGTTAAATATTCTCGTATTACTGTAACAGTTCGTAACTTTCGCCAACTTATTATCTATATTTTAAATTATACTATACATGAATATGAATAAATTAACAGCCATTGCAGCTGGTTTGTTGTTGGTGGGTTGTAATTCTACAAAATCAGTTACGAATGATTTTGCTACTACAAATCCTATTGAAACTCAATTAGATTTAACAAAAGTTGAGAATGATAAAGTTCCTGTAATTATTAATCCAGGTCGCTTTAGAACAGATAAAGTTGTGTACAGATTACCTCGAGTAGTACAAGGAACATATTCGGTTAGTGATTTTGGAAAGTACATAGATAGTTTTCAAGCTTTAGATTATAATGGGAATCCACTAACAGTAACAAAAGTAGATACCAATACATGGGAAATAGCAAATGCTGTTAATTTAGATAAAGTTACGTATTTAGTAAACGATACCTTCGATCAAGAAAAAGTTGGAGGAATTGGAACGGAAGAAGTGCCTTTTTCTCCGTCAGGAACAAATATTGAAGACACTAATTATGTGCTAAATCTTCATGGGTTTATTGGTTATTTCGATTCTTTAAAAAACAATCAATACAAATTAGATGTTGTCGCTCCGTCAAAATTCTTAAGAACTTCTGCTTTGCAAGAAGTAAACACTAAAACTAGTGATGATGGAAAAACAATTACCTCAAGTTATTTTGCTCCTCGTTATTTTGATATCACAGATAATCCAATGTTTTATGGTGAATTAGATGTTGAAGAATTTCAGGTTGGTGATATTAAAATTGTATTAAGTGTATATTCTCCTACAAAGAAGCATTCTGCTGAAAAGATAAAAGCGGTTATGGAGAAAATGATGCAAGCTCAAAAATCATACTTAGGAAGTATTAATAGTACACCTCGTTACGATATTTACTTGTACTTAGCAGGAAACAATGAAACTGCTCCAAAAGGATTTGGAGCTTTAGAACATCATACATCTACTGTGGTAGTGTTACCAGAATTTATGGATGATAAGCAATTAGCCGAATCTATGATAGATGTTGTTTCTCATGAGTTTTTCCATATAGTTACTCCGTTAAGTGTTCACTCAGAAGACGTGCATTATTTCGATTATAATCAACCTACGTTTTCGAAACATTTATGGATGTACGAAGGGGTAACTGAATATTTTGCTACGCTATTCCAAGTAAATAAAGATTTAGTTAGTCAAGAAGAGTTTTTCACTAAAGTAATGGAGAAAATTACGAGAGCTTCTAGAATGAATGATGCTATGAGTTTTACTAAAATGAGTGAAAATATTTTAGAGAAAGAATATCACGACCAGTATATTAACGTTTACCAAAAAGGAGCCTTAATTGGTATGTGTATTGATATTTTAATGCGTGAAGAAAGTAATGGTCAACGTGGAATATTATCTTTAATGAAAGAGCTTTCAAATAAGTATGGTAAAAACAAACCTTTCTCTGATGATGCTTTAATAGAAGAAATTACGAAAATGACATATCCTTCTGTTGGAGAATTTTTAAATACTCATGTTGTTGGAGGAACTCCAATAGATTATAACAAGTTCTTTAATAAAGTTGGGGTAGCTATAGCTGAAGATAAAGTTAAAACGAATTACATTCAAGGAAATGGTGTGTTTATCGTAAGTCCAGATATGGCAACAGGAAACATTATTTTTAATGAGGTAGTTAAGCAAAATAGCTACTGGACAGATAGTGGAGTGTTACCAAATGATATCATTAGAGAAATTAACGGTGTTAAGTTATCACCTCAAAATGCGAATACTGTTTTCCAAGGAGTTTTTAGATGGAAACCAGGTCAAGAAGTTGAAGTTAAATTAGAAAGAGATGGTAAAGAAATCATCATTAAAAACACCTTAACTCAAGCGTACACGAAAGGAAAAGCTTTAAAGACAAAAGCTGATGCAACTCAAAAACAAAAAGAGTTATTAAGTGCTTGGTTAAAAGGATAATCAACAAAAAAAATCTTCAAAAGCCCAATAAATACTGATAAAGTTAATTGGGCTTTTGTTTTTAAAACTATATCTATTTCTTTTCTTATTTTTGTCGCTATTAAATCAAATAAATGTCAAAGAAAAACATTGCAATCCTTACCGTTATACTAGCTATTTTAATAGATCAAATTAGTAAGATTTATATAAAAACTCATTTTTATCTTGGAGAAGAAATTAAAGTATTAGGATTTGACTGGTTTCGAATTCATTTTACCGAAAATAACGGAATGGCTTGGGGTTTTGAGTTTGGTGGAAAAGCAGGAAAGTTATTCTTAACTTTATTTAGATTAGTAGCTGTGTCTGGAATTATCTATTGGCTAGCACAAACTATTAAAAACAAAGTTCATAACGGAGTTGTTATTGCCATAGCTTTGATATTAGCCGGAGCTGTGGGTAATATTATTGATTCTGTTTTTTATGGTGTTATTTTCAATACTCCAGGAGGTAGAGAAGTAGCTACTTTATTTGCAGAAGAAACTTATGGTGAATTATTTTTCGGAAAAGTAGTTGATATGCTTTATTTTCCAATTTACCAAGGTGAAAGTTTTACGTTTTTCAATGCGATTTTCAATGGAGCAGATAGTTGGATAAGCATTGGAGTTGTTTTATTATTTATCTTTCACAAACAAGCTTTTCCTAAGAAAGAAGAAGCTTAGTTTATTTTTCAAAACCTTTTTTAGTACCTTTCCAATAAAAAGATGATTCGATTTGTAAAATATCTTGCCGTTTTTTTATTAGGATTTTTAATTGCTAAATTTTGGTATGATAGGCAACAGCCAAAATATCAAACCGAAGAGGTAAAAGTCATGGTAAATGAGATTAAAAACTTAAGTAAGTTAGTTGTGTCTCAAGGAAATTATTCTGAAATGTATAGTTTTTCAGATACTAAGAAGTACTTCTTTGATTATTTACAGTTTCAAAAAAAGGCAATCGTATCAGTCAACGCAAAGGTTGAAGTTGGTTATGATTTATCTAAATTAGACATTCAAATTGATAGCTTAAATAAAGAAATAGTAATCAATAAAATACCAGAAGAGGAAGTGGTAATTTCTCCGGATGTGAAATACTTTGATTTGAAACAAAGTCAGTTTAATACTTTTTCCAAGCAAGAATTGAATACGGTTAATTCTAAGGCTATTGAAAGGATAAAGGAAACCATAGAGTTAACGGATCAGAAAACAAAAGCTAAAACACGTTTATTTGAAGAATTGTCTAAGCTTTATCAGTTATCTAAAATCTATAATTGGAAAGTGGTAGATAACACCGAGCAAAAATTGATTGAGTTAAATTTGTTTAAAGATTAGTGAGGTAGTTTTTTACTTAGGATTCCATAAATAAAAGCGCCCAATAACGCTCCAAATAATACAATTAAAATAGAAATCACACCATTTCCTAAAAGTACAAAAATAGGAGCTGGACAAGAACCAGCTAACGCCCAACCCAATCCGAAAATTGTGCCGCCTATTAGTGTTCTGACGTATTCTTTTTTTCTGTTTTTTAGTTGAATCGGATTTCCCAAATGATCTTTAATAAATTTCTTTTTAAAAAGAAACATGAACACCATAGAAATGGTAACTGCTGTACCAATAATTCCATACATGTGGAAAGATTGAAATTTGAACATTTCATATATGCGATACCAAGAAATCGCTTCCGATTTCGTTAAAATAATTCCAAAAAGAATCCCAATAAGTAAAAATCTCAAATACTTCATCTTATCCAAAAATTAAAGGGAATAGTAACCAAATCATAATCAAACCACCAATAAAGAAACCTATAACAGCTACTAAAGAAGGTAATTGTAAGTTGCTCAATCCAGTAATAGCATGTCCAGAGGTACAACCATCGGCGTAGCGGGTTCCAAAACCGATTAAGATGCCTGCGATTATTAGAATGGAGAAACCTTTTATTGTTAGAATATTATCTAAACTAAAAAGCTCTTCAGGAACATAGGCATTTTCTTGATAAGTGATTCCTAATTCTTTTAAATCAACAATAGTTTCAGGGTTAATAGAGGCGATGCCATTTGGAGTTAAAAACTCGCTACTGATATAACCTCCGATGATTAAACCTAGTAAAAAAACCAACGCCCAATCTCGTTCTTTCCAATCTTTTTTAAAGTACTCAGAAAATTTATCTGCGCCAGCAATAGTGCATAAAGTTTCAAGATTACTCGATACGCCAAAGTGTTTACCAAAGTAAAAAAATAAGAAAAGGATTAAAGAAATTAAAGGTCCAGATACATACCACGGCCAAGGTTGTAAAAGTATGTCCATTATTAAATTTGTTCTTTTATATAATTAAGAATAGTCGAAGTTGCACCAGTATTATTACGAATATATTTTTTACAAGTTTCTCCCATAGCTATTCGTTGTTTAATATCATTTTTTGAAGCAGCTAAAATAGTATTTAATTCTGCTTGGTTTGTAATTGTTTTACTTCCTCCTAATTCAATTAATTCTAGTGCTTCGTTAAATTTATGATGCTTTTTTCCACCAAAAATTACCGGTACGCCAAAAGTTGCAGGTTCTAAAATATTGTGTAAACCAGTTGCTAATCCACCACCTACATAAGCTACATTAGCGTATGAATAAATTTTAGTTAACAATCCAATAGTGTCAACAATGAAAACTTGATATTCTTTAAGATTCACATTGTTTCTTTCAGAGTATAAAATTGTTTTCTTAAGGATTGATTTCCTAAGTGATGCAATAGTTTCGGTGTTTATTTTATGGGGAGCAATGATAAATTTTTCCTCATCCGTAGCAACTTTATTGATATAATTTACAAGTAAGTCTTCATCTTCTTTCCATGTGCTTCCAGCAATTACAGTATAAGTGTTGTTTTTAAAATCTTCTATAAAATCAATAGAATTATCTTGATTTAATATTTTATAAACCCTGTCGAATCTGGTATCTCCAGAAACAGTAACGTTATTGAAGTTAATTTTAGTAAGTAGTTGTTTAGAGGTATCGTTTTGTACAAAAAAGTGGTTGAATGCAGATAGGAAGTTTCGCATCCATTTTCCGTAAGATTTAAAAAACAGTTGATCTTTTCTAAATATTCCAGAAACCAAAATTGTTTTAGTATTCGTTTTTCGAAGTTCATTCAACAAATTTGGCCAAAATTCATACTTAACTATTATTGCCAAATCGGGATGTACTTGTTGAATAAAACGCTTCATGTTTTTTGAAGTGTCAAAAGGTAAATAACAAACCACATCGGCTAAATTATAGTTTTTACGAATTTCATATCCAGAAGGAGAGAAGAAGGTAACTACAATTTTATAATCTGTGTACAGCCTTTTTAATTGCTCGATAATTGGCCTCGCTTGTTCAAATTCACCTAAAGAAGCTGCGTGAATCCAAAATACTTTATCGTCTTTTTTAATAGCTTTTAAAGCACTAAAAGTGTTTTTACGTCCATCAACGAACAATTTCAGTTTTGAATTAAAAACAGCTATTATTTTGATGAAAAAATATACAATATGAATGATGAAATTATAAATAACAATCATGAGGCTAAATTATAAATAAAAAAATCAGTGGACTAGCCACTGATTTAATTTATATAAAGAGATATTTTTTTACTTAATCTCGAAATCTTCCATGAATTTTGTAGTGTAATTACCAGCTACATAATCAGGATGATCCATTAATTGTCTATGGAAAGGAATTGTTGTTTTAATTCCTTCAATGATATACTCATCTAAAGCACGCTTCATTTTGTTAATTGCTTCTTCACGTGTTTGTGCAGTTACAATTAATTTAGCGATCATTGAATCATAGTTTGGTGGAATTGTATATCCAGCATAAGAATGTGTATCAATACGAACTCCATGGCCACCTGGCTCATGGTAAGAAGTAATTTTACCTGGAGAAGGTCTAAAGTTCTTATGTGGATCTTCCGCATTAATTCTACATTCAATTGAGTGTAATTGAGGAGTATAGTTTTTACCAGAAATTGGCACTCCAGCAGCTACTAAAATTTGCTCACGGATTAAGTCGTAGTCAACTACTTCTTCAGTAATTGGGTGCTCTACTTGGATACGAGTGTTCATTTCCATGAAGTAGAAGTTACGGTGTTTATCAACTAAAAATTCTACCGTTCCAGCACCTTCGTACTTAATATATTCCGCAGCTTTTACTGCAGCTTCTCCCATTGCATGTCTTAATTCATCAGTCATAAATGGAGAAGGAGTTTCTTCTGTTAATTTTTGGTGACGACGTTGAACAGAGCAATCTCTTTCAGATAAGTGACATGCCTTACCAAATGAATCACCAACAATTTGAATTTCAATATGTCTTGGCTCTTCAATTAATTTTTCCATGTACATTCCGTCGTTTCCAAAAGAAGCTTTTGCTTCCATACGAGCAGAATCCCAAGCTGGTTTTAAATCTTCTTTTTTCCAAACAGCACGCATCCCTTTACCACCACCTCCGGCAGTTGCTTTAAGCATTACAGGGAATCCCATGTCTACAGCGATTTTTTCAGCTTCTTCGTAAGAATCTAAAATTCCTTCAGATCCAGGAATACATGGTACACCTGCAGCAATCATTGTTGCTTTTGCAGTTGCTTTATCTCCCATTTTAGAGATCATTTCTTCACTTGCCCCGATAAATTTAATATCGTGCTCCTCACATAACTTAGAAAATTTTGCATTTTCAGAAAGGAAACCATATCCAGGGTGAATAGCATCAGCATTTGTGATTTCAGCAGCAGCAATAATTCTGTCCATTTTTAAGTAAGACTCGTTACTTGGAGCAGGACCAATACATACAGCTTCATCAGCAAACCTTACGTGCAAACTCTCAGCATCTGCTTTTGAGTATACAGCTACAGTTTTGATGCCCATTTCTTTACAGGTACGAATTACACGAAGTGCAATTTCACCTCTATTGGCAATTAATATCTTTTTAAACATAATTGATAAGTTTTTTAAACTCAATCGATTGAGTTATAAGACTTAAATTAAGATGGATCAACTAAGAATAAAGGTTGATCAAATTCAACAGGTGATGAATCATCTACTAAAACTTTAACGATTTTTCCTGAAACTTCAGATTCAATTTCGTTAAATAGTTTCATTGCTTCAATAATACAAACTGTATCTCCAGCTTTAATTTCAGAACCAACTTCTACAAAAACAGGTTTGTCTGGAGAAGGCTTACGGTATAATGTTCCGATAATTGGAGATTTGATAGTTACATATTTTGAATCATCTTCAGTAGCTTGCGGAGCCGCTGGAGCTGCAGGTTCGCTTGCTACCGGTTGTGGAGCAGCAGCAACTGGAGCCGCCATCATTTGTGGAGCAGCTGGCATTGAAGCTTGAATGATTCGTGTTTCTGGAGTGTCAGATCCAGTTTTAATCGTAATCTTTACATCATCCATCTCTAATTTTACCTCACTGGCACCAGACTTAGCTACGAACTTAATAAGATTTTGGATTTCTTTAATGTCCATTGTTTATAATTTTAGTTGATTGTCTATTTGTTATATGCCCATTTCAGGTAGATAGATCCCCATGTGAATCCACCACCAAAGGCTGCAAAAATTAAATTATCTCCTTTTTTCAGTTCTTTTTCATAATCGGCTAGTAAAAGAGGTAAAGTAGCTGATGTAGTATTACCATATCTACTAATATTCATCATTACTTTTTCATCATCTAAACCAATTCTATTGGCTGTAGCTTCTATAATTCTCTTATTAGCTTGGTGTGGTACTAACCAATTAACAGTTTCTTTGGTTAGATTATTTCTTTCCAATATTTTTTCAGAAACATCTGCCATGTTAGAGACAGCAAACTTAAATACTGTCCTACCTTCTTGATGAACAAAATGTTGACCTTCTTTTACTGTTTCTTCAGAAGGAGGCAAAATGGAACCACCAGCTTCGATTTTCAAGAAATCTCTACCTATGCCATCACTTCTTAAATATTCATCTTGAAAACCTAAACCTTCTTCGTTAGGTTCAAATAAAACAGCACCTGCGCCATCACCAAATATGATACATGTTGCTCTGTCCGAATAATCAATTATTGAAGACATTTTATCAGCACCGATTAATAGTACCTTTTTATATCTTCCAGACTCTACATAACTAGATGCTACTGACATTCCATACAAGAAACTTGAACAGGCTGCTTGTAAATCGTAAGCAAATGCATTTTCAGCACCAATTTTAGTTGCAGTATACACTGCAGTCGAAGCAACTGGCATATCAGGTGTAGCTGTAGCCACAATTACAAGATCAATCTCTTTAGGATTAATATTGTTCTTTTCAATAAGGTTTTCGGCAGCTTTAATAGCCATGTATGAAGTACCTTCTCCTTCTTTCTTTAAAATTCTGCGTTCTTTGATTCCAGTTCGAGTAGTAATCCATTCATCATTAGTATCCACCATAGTTTCTAACTCCTTATTGGTTAGAATATAATCAGGGACGTACTTTCCTACTGCTGTAATTGCTGCAGTTGTTTTATTCATATCTTTTACGGATAGTAAATTCAGTTTCCAAAAGTAGTGATTTTTTTTTCACTTTGTAACTAAAAAAACGCCAAAAACATACGTTTTTGGCGTTAAATTACTTAAACCCAGTTTAATAATTGGGTAAATATCTTAAGCTTCAGCTTCTGTGCTGTCAATAACAACTTGACCACGGTAATATAATTTACCCTCGTGCCAGTGAGCTCTGTGGTATAAATGAGCTTCACCAGTTGTAGGATCAACAGCTATCTGAGGCATAGTAGCTTTATAGTGAGTTCTTCTCTTATCTCTTCTAGTTTTTGATATTTTTCTCTTAGGATGTGCCATTTTACTCGTTTTTTCCTGTTAGTAAATCTTTTAATTTATCCCATCTAGGGTCAGTCGATTCTTCCTCAACTGTTTTTTCGTTATTTATTTCTAATTCTTTTAACTTCTCTAAAGTTTCAGATTTCATTGTTCCGTTAAGTACATCGGGATGTGTCCTTTTCGTAGGAGCAGAAAGAACTATTAATTCGTAGATGTACTGAGCTACATTAATTTGGTATTCCTCATATGGAATAATTAATATCTCCTCGTTTTCATCATTGAATTCAGGTCCAAACTTCACTACTAAAGGAAAATTCCCTGATATTTCTTGATTAAAATATTCGTTGGTAATATCACAAGGGACATTAATTGTTCCTTCAATATTGAAATACAATTCCAAAAGTGTACTTTTTTTAACTAAGTTAATGTTCGCACTAATGTTAACTTCGTTAAACTCGGTGTACTGAAATTCTTCAAAGAACTTATTGTCTATCTGATACTGAAAATCATGGCTTCCTTCTTTCAAACCAACAAAAGAAATATTATATTCTTTTAATCCTTTCATTTACAATATCAAATTGAGGGCGCAAATATAATAAAATGTTTTGTAATAAGGAATAAATAAAGATTATTTTGATTTTAATCTATTCCTCTCTAAGTCAATGTATTCTTTTCTGTTTCTAAAAATCTTTAAAGAAGTAAATAATGCTTCTTCAAAAGATGTGATGTTTGCCTTGTTTTTACCCGCGATATCAAAACCAGTTCCATGATCTGGTGATGTTCTGATTTTGTTAAGACCAGCAGTGAAATTTACGCCATTTCCAAACGATAATGCTTTAAACGGAGCTAAACCTTGATCGTGATACATTGCTAAAACACCATCAAATTGCTTGTAAGTTTTAGAACCAAAGAAACCGTCTGCCGCATATGGGCCAAAAATTAATTTTCCCGTTTCCTTTATTTTTTGAACCGTTGGCCTAATTATTTCATCATCTTCTTTTCCTATTACTCCTTTATCTCCACAATGAGGATTTAGTCCTAAAACTGCTATTTTCGGTTTGCTAATATTAAAATCTTGTTTCAATGATTGCTCCATGATGTTTACTTTCTCAGTAATTAATTCAGGAGTAATTGTTTCTGCAATATTTGAAACAGGAATGTGACCAGTAATTAAACCAATTCTCAAATCTTCGGTCATCAAAATCATTAAACTTTTCCCTTCCAGGTTCTCTTCAAGATATTCGGTATGACCAGGAAAGTCAAATTCTTTTGACTGTATATTATCTTTATTAATTGGTGCTGTTACTAGTACGTCAATTTCATTGTTCTTTAAAGCTTCGGTAGCAGTAGTTAAAGATTTTAGTGCAAATTTACCACCGTCTTGAGTTGCTTTACCAATGTCAATTTTGTATTCTTCTTTACTGATGTTAATTAAATTCAGTTTTCCATGAACAATTTTATCTAAAGAATGAATTCCGTGGATACTATTATTTAGGTTTAACGCCTTTTTATGGAACGAAATAACTTTGTTGGAACCAAATAAAACAGGTGTACAAAAATCAAACATTCGTTTGTCTTGAAATGTTTTTAATATGATTTCTATACCAATTCCATTAGCATCACCTAATGAAATACCTACAATAATTTTATTTGTTTTTTCCATATTAGACTTTTGATGTCGTATTTTTGATGCAAACAAAAGTAACTAAATTTAAACAATGTTTACAGGTATCATTGAAACTATTGGAGTAGTTTCTAATATTAAAAAGGATTTAGAGAATATTCACTTTACCATCAAGAGCGCTATTACTAATGAATTAAAAATAGATCAAAGCGTGGCGCATAACGGAGTGTGTTTAACTGTAGTTGAAATTAGTGGTGATGAGT
Source organism: Tenacibaculum sp. MEBiC06402 (assembly GCF_049239625.1). Classification (NCBI taxonomy): domain Bacteria; kingdom Pseudomonadati; phylum Bacteroidota; class Flavobacteriia; order Flavobacteriales; family Flavobacteriaceae; genus Tenacibaculum; species Tenacibaculum sp. MEBiC06402. Next base: position 174,253 of record NZ_JBMKKT010000086.1, on the reverse strand, counting down.
ACGTTGTTACAGCCATAAAAGAAACAATGGATAAGACCAATATGGGAGATATCTCAGTTGGCGACGAAGTGAATCTAGAAAGGGCGATGAAGTTAGGAGATCGATTGGATGGTCATATCGTTCAGGGTCATGTTGATGAAACAGGTGTGTGTGTTGGAATCGAAGATCAGGATGGAAGTACAATGTTTACATTCGAATACCACTCGGATAATAATAATATTACTATTGAAAAAGGGTCAATTACGGTGAATGGAGTTAGTTTAACAGTAATTAATTCTGAGGAAAGTAAATTTAGTGTTGCCATTATTCCTTACACTTTAGAACACACTGTGTTTAAAAACTTCAAGGTTGGTACAAAAGTAAATTTGGAATTTGACGTAATCGGTAAATACGTAGCAAGATTACAATCTTATAAGAATTAAAGAGCCGTCTTTAAAGACGACTCTTTTTTTTAATGTTATTCAATAACACCTCTAAGACATTGATGCGTTTCCATCGTTCCTAAGCAGCATCCATTTGATAACGGGTATCCGCCACAAGCTAAACATCTACTAGCCGGATAAGTTGGACAACTGGCACCACCGTTAATTTGTTTTTGCTCAGACTTCTCTAAAGTCTTTCCTAATTTTAAAATTGATTTTTTCATAATTGAAATGATTTAAAATGATTTTAAATCCTTGAACATTTAAAGACACTCAAGGAGTATGTCTATTCTTCGCGATAATTTTTAAATTTACTTTAAAAGCAAGGTCCTAAGAAAATAGTGTAAATTCCTTGTGGACCTTTACAGTATCCTAAAAGTTCTCCACCAATACATGCTATTAAGGCTCTTCCTCCTTCATTGCAGTAGGCCACTGTAACACCACCATTTACTTTTCTCTGATCAGCTTTGTTTAATTGTTTTCCTAATTTTAAAATTGATTTTTTCATAATCGAAATGATTTAAAAAGATTTAAATCCTTGAACATTTATAGACACTCAAGGAGTATGTCTATTCTTCGCGATAATTTGTTCTAAGAGCAATATGGTTCTAGTATGGCGTGGGATGTATCTATGCAACGTCCTCCGCTACAGCAGTCATAACGGCCTGAGCATTGGCTCGATGTGTAGCAGCTATGCCAACCACCATTGATTTGCTTTTGTTCAAAATTGTTTAGTTTCTTTCCTAAGTTTAAAATTGATTTTTTCATAATTGAAAAGATTTAATTGATTAAACCCTTGAACATTATAAGACACTCAAGGAATATGTCTATTCTTCGCTAAAAGTGTAAGTTTATTATGCAATAGAACTGTTACAACAAGTTTTTGAACTTGTTGTAGTGTTCTTTTGTGCCTCAGAGGTTAATCTTATGAAAGTTTAACTTTTGGTGGCTATTATTACGTGTTTATGACTTCTGTTAGAAGTTGTTTATACGAATAACTATTTAGCAAATGGGTTGTGTTCCATCATTACAAGTACTATTACAAGAAATAGTATAAGAACCGAAAGGAGTAAAGCAAACACCAGTATCATTACCACCATTACCACCGCCATTTAAACAAGGATGATTTGGAGGTACTATGCATGGGCAATCTGGAGGAGCGATATCACAACCACCGATTTGACCGTTGATGTTCTGTAGTTCAGTTTTGGTTAATACCGAACCTAGTTTTAAGATTGTTTTTTTCATTTTGAAAAGATTTAATGTTTATTAAATCCTTGATCATTTTAAGACATTCAAGGTATCTGTCTATTCTTCGCGATATATTATTTTATAACATTTTTAAGCTGATAAAAGAAGCGTTCAATAAGTCTAAGATCTTCTGTAATTATATCTGCCGTTCCAGTCATTTCTTGTTTAAATTCAATTTCTTTTTCATAAGTTGTAATGAGTTTTTTCGGTAATTCAACGTCTATTAAATAATTTCCTTCCAAATCTGGGAATAGAGATATAAATTTCACAGTTCCATTTAATTTACCAAACTCATCTGCTGGGTAGTTCAATAATTTAATGTGTACAGCTTGTCCTTTTTTAATTTTACCTGAATTGGCAATAGGCGCTTTAATTTTACCAATAAAAGACTCACTGTTTTCCGGGATTATAGTGAATATTAAATCACCAGTTTTAACAGTTTGGTTTTTATTCCAAAAAGATAAAAATGAAACTTTACCATCAATTGACGATGTTAAAGCATATAGTTTTTCCCAGTCTTTAATAGCTTTTTTTAAGTATAAAAAGGATTGAATGGCTTTTTTTCTTAATCGAATGTCATTTTGAGTTTTCTTTATAGAAGTTCCTTCGTAATTTCTTTTAGAGTTATTAATCAACTCTCTCATTTGAGAAATAGATGTCTCGTTGCTTTCATAGGCTCTTTGGGCTTGAAGATATTCTACTTCTTTTTGTCTTTTTTCCTTAGCAGAAATAACTCCCTGTTCAAACATTTTTCTACTAACTTCTAAATCACTTTTTCGAAAGGCCAATTCTTTTTTGTTTAGTTCTCTTTGTGAAAGAGAAGTTTGTAAACGTCTTCTGGCTTCAATAACAGACATTTTATTGGCGAAAGTCTCAGATTTAAACGGCGCTAGTTTTTCATTTAAAACATAATCTGAATAATCATTTTCAAATTGCGAAAAGCTAGTTGTAATATCTCCTAACATTAATGGAGGTAAATCATCTATTGGAAAAGAAAAGTTATTGTCATAAATCTGAATGGTGTCTACAATGCTCTTTAATAATAATACATCTTTATACGAAGCTGTGTTTTCTATGACTGCCAAGACCTCATTTTGTGAGACTACGGTCCCTTCACTTGCTAAAAAAACTTCAAACTGCCCTGTGGATTTAGCAAATAATTTCTCTGGCGGAGTAGAGGTGGTTACCATAACTTGAGAAGTTATTACATCTGGGTATTTGATAAACCATGAAATGAATAACAACATTAGAATCAATATAAAAACTAAAGTGTTTCCATATCGAATCATCCAATTAGGTACTTTGGTTAAAATTTCCTGTACCTCTTCACTTCTAATCTCTATGTCTTGAATGTCTTGTGGCATTGAACTAAAAAGTATAAAGAGAGAGATAGTTTAAATCTCTCTCTATTAATTATTGTTTTATAAAATTAAAAAGGCCATCCTGGATTCCAACCTGCGCTTGTGTCACAATCACAACGACCTGTTCTTTCATTACATACAGCGTCTAAATCACAAGGATTGTTTTGTGCTGAGCATGCTATTTGAGATTGCGTTTCCTGATCACAATCACCATCTGAGATGCCAAACCCACGTCCTCCTTTGATTAACTTTTGTTCTTTTTTATTTAAAATAGAACCAATATTTAAAATTGACTTTTTCATAATTAAAATTCTATTCTATTTGAACAAACATCACTGGTACAAGTATAATATGGATCGTTTACTAAAAAAGGATATTGACTGATCCAAAATCCTTGCGTTCTAGTACAGCAAAATTGATATAAGGTAGGTATATAACCTCCTTTTATTGTTTGTTGCTGATCTTTACTTAGGTTTTTTCCTAATGTCAAAATTGATTTTTTCATCATTTATTTGATATTTTATGAGAGACTTTTATCTCTAAATTTTTATTCTGTTAAACTGGATCAACTGGTTCACCTCCTCCACCAGGAGGATTATTATTACCACCGCCAGAACCTCCTGTATTACAACTACAGTATAAAGGTTTCCAATATAGCTCTTGTAAGTATGGATCAGCACACCATTCAAAACAAGGTCCTCCGAAAACTTGTCCTCCTTTTATGTTTTTCTGTTCTGCTTTTTTTAAAGCCTTACCAAAATTTAAGATTGATTTTTTCATAATTCAAAGGATTAAAAACAAGCACAGTTTTCAGAAGTTCCATATCCTGTTGCTCCCGGATGCCAAATACCTCCTGTTTCTCCACATTCAGAAGGAGTACAACATCTTGGGTCTCCATAATTTACAAGACATTTAAATTTAGTAGGTCTTAATGTACCTCCACTAATTGCTTTTTGGTCAACTTTGTTTAACAGTTTGCCTAAGTTTAAAATTGATTTTTTCATAATCAAAAAAGATTTAAATTGATTTTAAATCCTTGAACATTTAAAGACACTCAAGGTTTGTGTCTGTTCTTCGCGAAAGAATATTTTAATGTTGTTTTGTGATATTGATAGATGAAGTTACTTTACCAAAATATCTATGCTGTCACAAACTAATTTATACGTACAAGGTCCAGTTTTAACCCAATCACAACCTGGAGGAGGTGGAGCTAATACAGGTAATTCACACGGGAAAGGTTTGATAGGGATAATTTCAATACCTCCAAAAATGTTTTTCTGATCTGATTTGTTTAGGATAGTTCCTAAGTTTAAGATTGATTTTTTCATTATTCTATAATTTAATGGTTGATTATTATTCAGTTTTTGTGCTGTTAACTACCAAGTTCAAGTTGGTTTTTAACAAGGTTGTAATAATTTCCTTTTAGTTTAATTAATTCTTGGTGATTTCCTTGCTCTACTATTTTTCCTTTGTCTAAAACTACAATTTGGTGTGCGTTTTTTACGGTACTTAGTCTATGTGCAATTACAACAGCGGTTTTGTCAGCAAAAAAAGTGTTTAGTTTTTCCATAATAACCTTTTCGTTATTTGCATCTAGTGCTGAAGTAGCTTCGTCAAAAAATAGAAATTTAGGGTTTTTGTAAACAGATCTTGCAATTAACATACGCTGTTTTTGACCTGTACTTAATCCGCTTCCTTCACTACCAATTTTAGTATTAAAACCTAATGGTAAACCATCGATATAGTCTGAAATATTGGCAACATCAATGGCATGAGCTAGTTTTTTCTTGTCAACGAAATCCTCTCCAACAGCAATGTTTTTAGCAATTGTATCATTGAAAATGTATCCTTCTTGCATTACCACACCACAATTTCTTCTCCATTCTTTTTGGGAGATACTTCTAAAATTAAAATTTCCAATCTTTATTTCACCTTCGTCAACTTGATAAAAACCAAGTAATAGCTTCATTAATGTTGTTTTTCCACTTCCACTTACACCTACAATTGCGGTTGTTTTATTAGCTGGAATTTTGAGGGTTAAATTTTTAATTACAGGTTCTAAACCACCAGTATATCGAAATGAAATATTATTCAATTCAATGTCATTATTTGTTGGGATATTCGTAACCTTTTCATCATCAGGACTTTCTTCATCTTCCATGTTGTGGATTTCACCAAGACGATCTAATGAAATTTGAGCATCTTGTAAATCTCTCATGAAATTGATGAGCTGAGTAATTGGACCATTAAGCTGACCAACGATATAGCTAATTGCCATCATCATACCTAAAGTAATATCACCATCAATTACTAACTTAGCGGAAAGAATTGTGATGAGCATATTTTTTAGTTCGTTAATTAAGTTAGACCCTACACTTTGAGTTTGCTCTAAAGCCAAACTTTTGGTAGCAACTTTAAATAAACGAGCTTGAACGTATTCCCAATTCCAACGCATTCTTCTTTCAGCGTTGTGCAGTTTAATTTCCTGCATTCCATTAATTAGTTCAATTACTTTACTTTGTTCCTGACTCACCTCAGAGAACCGTTTATAGTCTAATTCTTTACGTTTTTTAAAGAAAAATAGTACCCATGAAAAGTACAGTATACTTCCAAGAACAAAGACTCCGAAAATCTGAAAGCTATAATAGCTCAAAACCAAACTGAAAATAATCAGATTTACAAATGAAAATAATACAGTAAGGGAAGAAGTGGTAAGGATTCTTTCGATTCGTTTATGATCGTTTATGCGTTGTAATAAATCCCCTGTCATTCTTACATCGAAATAAGAAATAGGTAGTTTCATTAATTTTATAAAGAAGTCGGAAATAAGAGAAATGTTAATCCGAGTACTTAAGTGCAGTAGAATCCAACTTCGAACAATTTCTAAAGATGCTTTTCCTAAAAAAAGAAAAAGTTGCGCGAACAGAATAAGGTAGACAAAATTTATGTCTTGGTTTTCAATACCAACATCAACTACACTTTGAGTTAAGAATGGTAGAATAAGCTGTAAAACACTTCCAGCAAGAAGTCCGATAATTAACTGGATGATGAACTTCTTGTATTTGAATACGTATTTGAAAATAAAGGAGAAGCCAAATTTCTCGTCTTTTTCAAATTCTTCTGAATAAAATTTAGGAGTAGGTTCAATTAATAATGCGATACCTTCTTCCGTTGTTTCATCGGCGTTATTTCCAATCCAATGTTTAATAAATTCTTCTTTTGTGAAAGTTATTAAACCGTGAGCGGGATCTGAAACATAGACTGTGTTTTTCTTTATTTTGTAAACTACTACATAATGGTTTTTATTCCAATGTACAATACAAGGTAATGGAGCTTCAATAAATTTTTCAAAAGCTAACTTTATCCCTAGTGATTTAAAACCAATAGATTCAACAGCTTCACTTAACCCAAGAAGGCTACTTCCTTCACGAGTAGTTTCACTTAGGCTTCTTAACTGTTGGGTGTTAATAGTTTTACCATAGTGTTTGGCAATTATTTTTATACAAGTTGGCCCACAATCTTTGGCTTCTGTTTGTTTGTAATGTGGAAATTTTTTCAAAAAATACAGTTAAAATAACTGGGCAACATTATCCAGTTTGGGTTAATACTAATTCTTTTATTCTATGCTCTCTTAAATTGTACTTCTTTTATTTTATCTCAAAATAGAAACACTATAAAAAATTCTCTGTCAATTTTGTTGTTTTAAAATTTAATTACTTAAGCTTTAAACCATGGCTTTTACAAGTTTAAATTTATTTTTTAACAAAAATTAAAATTTTAAAACTACATTTGCGCCGAACATTTTGGACACTCATTGAGTGCGTCTATTCTTCGCGAGAGAATATTGTTCAAAAAAGAGCAAAGTCGTTAGTTCGACTTTGCTTGTCTTTTTTATAGTTCAGTATGTTGAGGAATGTTACTATAGTTTTCGTCTAAGTCTTCAATAAAAAAACTTAAATCTGTTCTGCTATATTCTTTTGGAAAAGCTTTTCCGTTGATTAAAATCTCAGGAGTAAAATTAATTCCATTTGCCTTACACCACTCTTTTTCTTGATTTAACACCTCTTGATGTTTAGCAAAATCAGTACTCTTTTTCCACTTGGCAATCCAGTTATCATAATCGACTTCACCATAAATTTCGCTCATAGCTTCCATGCAGATTTTTTCTCCTTCTTCATGATAAAGTTCAATAAGTCGATTAGTTACAACAACTCCATTAGAATCAGGATGGTCAACAGGAACGTTAAAACGAATAATAACTTTTACTAAGTTTTGATAACGTTCTATTATTTGATCCACCAATTTATGTACAGGTTTACAATGGCCACAAAAAGGGTTCGTAATGATAGTTATTTCTACTGATGATTTTTTGTTTCCTAAAATAATTTCTCCAGCACTTTCTAGAGTTGTATTAAGCTTAGGAGACTTTTGTAATAGTGTATTAAATAGATTAAAATTTCTTTTGAATTTAATGGATTCAATTTTTTCCTTTCTTAAATCGATTACGTCTTTGATAAGCGGTTTCAAATATCTCCAGGCTGAATAAGTACCAATAAAACTTAAAGCTGTAATTACAATATCTTTGGTTTGAAGATTTAGTAATGCGTTAAAATCCGTTGTTTTTAGAAAAACTAAGCCGGCTTGAAACCAAAGAATTCCAACAATTGATAAACATAAGGTACACCAAGATTTAACTACTTGGTATTGGTAGTAAATTGAGTAAAGAGTAATTGGTAAAGCTAATAAGCTTATAACATAAACAGAATTAAAATAACTTAAGCTAAGAGAAGCAATTGTTAAGCCAATGAAATAAATAATACTTAAATCACTTAATTTATGTCCTTTAATAATTTCTGCTCCCTTAGAGCTTAAAACAGCATCGCAATCTTTCTTTTCATTATTACCAGAACAAAAAGCGTCACCGATTAAGGTGCTTTCACCTAGTTCTTGTTTCAAAATACTGTAACTCGCAACAATTCCGAAAACTGATAATAAGAGATGCATAAGACTGATTCCTCCTATTTTGTCAAAAGTTAAAAAACCAGTTATTCCAACTAAGGCAAGGAGCAGAACATAATCTAAAATTGGATTTGATGTTTTTCCTGCTGTTTCGTTTTCTGTTTTTTCGACAGCGACAATAATTCCTGTAAATTTCTGGATAAATTCTGATTCAGATAGTCGTGTGTCTTTACTTGAACTAGAATAGATGGAGTATTGAGGTTTGTTTTTTACTTTTGAAACAGTTACTAAATCTGTTCCGTCATCTGTATTAATCTGAGCTATAAAACTCTCAGGTAATTGATGTAATGTTTGAATGTCGGTTGGTACTTCAGCTGCAACATTTTCAATATTAAAATGGTCTAATACACCAGTAATTGCATGTAAACTTGGATAAGAAGGGTGACTTTTTATTTGAAAAGCAAGTTCTTTCTTATCATATGCAATTTTATTTTTTGATAGCAGCCTCTGCACTATCATAAATAGTGGATTCTTCATCGGAGGACAATATTTTGGTTGATTCTAATTACTCCAAATATAACTTTTTTGGTTATACTTTTAAAGTAAAAGTGTATAATTTACATAATCAAAACTATGATTAGTAGTATTTATTTTATTTTTTAACAAAAAATATAAGAGAATCATAAAAACAAAAAAGCTTCACAAAAAGTGAAGCTTTAAAGGTGGTCCCACATGGGCTCGAACCATGGACCCCCTGATTATGAGTCAGGTGCTCTAACCAACTGAGCTATAGGACCAGTAAAATGGATTGCAAAAATAAAATATTTTTTGAAATCCGAAAGGCTTTTTTATACTTTTCTAGTCATTAAGTTTTTCCCGAAACTAATAAGACTTTCCTTCGCTGATTCTGATATGTTTAACTGTTTTAAATCTTCAAATGATTTATTTGTGTATTCTTGAATTAAGTTTTGTGTTAATGAAGGAATATCATTTTGCTCAAATATGCGAGTAACTTCAGAAACTTTGATAGAGCTATCCTCTAGTTTTTGATTGTAATAAAATTTCAGTTTCTCCTTATCTTCATTATTTGCGAGTTCAAGACATTTAAGGTATAAATATGTTTTTTTATTCTCAATAATATCTCCACCGATTTGTTTACCAAAAGTTTCAGGATTACCAAACGTATCTAAATAATCGTCTTGAAGTTGAAAAGCGATACCTAAGTTTAATCCAAAATTATACAAACCATTGGCATCTTCCTCACGTGCTTCGGCTACAATGGCTCCCATTTTTAAAGCTGCGGCTACTAAAACAGAAGTTTTTAACGTAATCATTTTAATATATTCAGGTATGGTAACATCATTGCGAGTTTCAAAATCAACATCTAGTTGTTGCCCGTCACATACTTCAAGTGCTGTTTTACTAAATAATTTGGCTAATTGTTGAAAAATAGCAGGTTCGTAGTTTTCAAAGTATTGATATGCTAAAATCAGCATGGCATCACCAGAAAGAATCCCAGTATTTATATCCCATTTTTCATGAACTGTTTCTTTTCCTCTTCGTAAAGGGGCTTCATCCATTATATCATCATGAACTAAAGTAAAGTTGTGAAATGTTTCTACAGCCATTGCCGCTGGTAATGCTTTTTCGAACGAATTAGAAATAACATCACAAGCAATAAGAGTTAATAAAGGACGTAATCGTTTTCCTCCTAATTGTAAAATATAATCTACTGGAGTATATAAATTCTTAGGTTCTCTGTTAAAATCTTGCTTTTCTAAATAAGAAATAAAAGGCTGATAATATTTAGTTAAATCCAAAGGTTAAGTTTTTGTGCAAAAATAAAGTAATTCAACCAACTGGGTAAATTCAATGTTAAAAAAACATTAAAACTTAGGAAACTTTTTTTGTTTCTAAAGTTTCCTTGCGTACATTTGCATCGAATTATGAGAGATAAAATTATAAACAAAGCTGGGGAATTGTTCTTAAATCTAGGGTTTAAGAGTGTTACGATGGATGATATTTCAGGTGAGTTAGGAATATCAAAAAAAACATTGTACAAACATTTTTCAAATAAAGTTTCGTTGGTAGATGCATCTTGTGCTACAATTCATCAGTCTATTGAGCAAACTATAGATTTTATTAAAGAGAAAAAATACAACGCTATTGAGGAGGAGTTTGCAATCAAGGCAATTTTTAAAGAAATGTTTAAAAATGCAAAAGACTCACCAATGCACCAATTAAGAAAATACTATCCTGAAATTTATACAAAATTGATGCATCGCGAAGTATGCATGTTTAAAGATTGTAATGGTGATAATTTAAAGAAAGGTATTGAACAAGGTTTATATCGTGAAGATATCGATCTTGATTTAACCACAAACTTTTATTTCACTTTGATTTTTGGTCTGTTTGAATCAGATATGTATAGTCAAAATATGCAAGAATTGGTAAAAATTGAATACAAGATTTTAGAATACCATATAAGAGCGATTGCTACTGAAAAAGGAGTTAAAGAATTAGAAAAACAATTAAAAATAATTAATGAAAACTAACCAAATGAAGAAATACATTTTAAGTGTATTTGTTTTGTTTTTTATGAGTGTAGTATATGCTCAACAAAAAAAAGAAATGAGTTTGTCTTTAAGAGAAGCTGTTTTCTATGCAATAAAGAACAATTACAACAACAAAACAGCTCTAAATGATATTGAAGCTGCAAAAGAAAAAAAGTGGGAAACAACTGCGTCTGGTTTACCTCAAATTAATGGATCGTTAAATTATCAGAATAATTTAAAAAGACAGTTTCCTGGTGTCGATTTTGATCAAGATGGAAATATAGACTTTAATGCTCAGCATAATATTACTGGAACCGTAACATTGAGTCAATTATTATTCGATGGTTCTTATTTAGTCGGATTGCAATCTGCTAAAACTTATTTAAAAATTTCAGAGCAAGCAAAGGAAAAGACTGAATTAGCTACAAGAGAAGCGGTAATAAATGCCTATGGTAATGTTTTAGTTGCAGAGGAAAGTGTGCAAATTCTCGAAAGAAATAAAAAAGTAAACGATAGATTATTAAGAGGAGCAAGACTAGGTTATGAAAATGGTTTAGCGGAACAAGAAGATGTTGAGCGATTTGAGATTTCTGAGGGAAATATAATAAGCAATATTAGAAATGCCAAAAGGATGGTGGAAATTGCTTACGAGTATTTAAATATCGCATTAGGAAATCCGATCGATACAAAACTAATCTTAACTGAAACATTAGAAGATTTAGTTTTGAAAAACTCTAACTTAGAATTATTATCCGAGAAGTTTGACTTGGATAATCATATTGATTATCGAATTGCACAGAACGATAGAGAAAGTAATCGATTGCTTCTAAAATTAGAAAAAAGTAAGGCTTTACCAAGTGTAAATGCATTTATCAATTACTCACGATTGGCTAATGCAGAAGATTTTACCTTTTTCGACTCATCTCAACAATGGATTTCTACATCAGTATTTGGTTTAGGTATAAATGTACCAATCTTTAGTAGTTTGGGCAGAACAGCGAAAACGAAACAGGCTAAAATTGCTTTAGAGTCATCTGATATTCGACTAGAGGAAACAAAACAAAAACTAAACCTTCAAATAAAACAGGCGAGAAGCCAATATCAATTAAGTATTGAAAATTACAGTACTGCAAAAAGGAATTTAGCCTTGGCAGAACGAATCGAGAAAAAACAAACAATAAAATTTGATGAAGGTGTAACTACTAGTTTCGAATTATTAGAAACAAGAAATCAGTTATATACACAACAGAACAACTATTTACAGGCGATGCTGAATATCATTTCAAGCAAAGCTACTTTAGATAACGCATTAAATATACCAGTTAAATAATCAACTAATGAGAAAGATATTTATACTAACCGTAACTTCAGCTTTTTTATTCTCATGTGGAAGCAAAGAGCAATCTGTAGAATCTGTTTTAGCTTCAAACGATCTAACGCAAATTAGAGCTAAAAAGGATGAGCTAAGTACAAAATCTCAAGATATTGCAAGTCAAATTAAACAGTTAGATGCAGCAATTGCGAAGTTAGACACAAATAAAAAGGTTCCTTTAATTTCTACAATTCAAGCAAATGCCAAGGAATTTATACACTATTTAGAGCTGCAAGGAAGCGTTCAAACTAAAAAGAACGTTTTGGTATATCCAGAAGTTCCAGGTCAACTAGTTAGTGTTCTTGTAAAGGAAGGACAAAAAGTTTCAAAAGGACAAGCATTAGCTCGTATTGATGATGGAGGTTTATCAAATCAATTAGCTCAATTGGAAGCAAACGAGGCGTTAGCTAAAACTACTTATGAGCGTCAAAAACGTTTATGGAATCAAAGAATTGGTTCTGAAATTCAATATTTGCAGGCAAAAACGAATTACGAAGCACAAAAAAATGCTGTAACTAATTTACGAAAGAGTATCGGTAAATATACAATTAGAGCACCTTTTACAGGAATTGTAGATGATGTAATTAAAGAGCAAGGAACAGTTGTTTCTCCGGGGCCTGGTGCTGAAGTATTTAGGATTGTAAATTTAGGAGAGATGTACATTGAAACTGATGTTCCTGAAACTTACATCAGTTCTGTGGTGAAAGGGAAAGAGGTTGAAATTGAGTTTCCAATTTTAGGAAAAGAAGTGCACTCTGAAGTTCGGCAAGCAGGAAATTTTATCAATCCAGCGAACAGAACATTTAAGGTAGAAATTGGAGTTCCTAATAAAGATAGGTCAATCAAACCAAATTTAACGGCGAAATTAAAAATTAACGATTATACAAACCCAACGGCAATTTTAATTCCACAAAGTATTATTTCTGAAAATTCAAAAGGAGAGCAATACGTATATGTTGTTGAGAGTTCTCAGGATAAATCTGTAGCTAAACAAGTAATTATTGAAACAGGAAAAACACAAGGTGATGTTGTGGAAGTAATAAAAGGTTTACAGAGCGGAATGCAAATTATTGACGAAGGAGCAAGAAGTGTAAAAGATAAACAAGAAGTTAAGATTTTAAAATTAACCAAATAACAATCAAAAACTAATCTGATGACAGACCAACAGAAAAAAGTAGATAAAGAGTTTGGTTTATCTTCTTGGGCAATTAAGAATAAAACAACCATTTATGTTTTAATGGTGATTATATTATTTTCTGGAATCTCAGCATTTTTAAGTATGCCAAGGGAGAATTTTCCAGAAATCAAGGAAACTAAAATCTATGTAAACTCAATTTTCCCTGGAAATACCGCGGAAGATATTGAAAAGTTAATTACCGACCCTCTTGAGGATAAATTGAAAACAGTTAGTAACGTCACTAAAATTAATTCAACTTCTCAAGAAAATGTTTCGATGATTACTATCGAATTCAGCGAAAAAGTAACTGTAGAAGAGGCGAAGCAGTTGGTAAAAGATGAAATTGATGAAGAGGTTTCAGGAGAGGATTGGCCAACGTTTAATGGGGCTAAAGTCGAGCCGAATGTATTTGAATTAAATATTGCCGAAGAAACTCCAATTTTAAACATCAATATTTCAGGAGATTACACAGTTGAACAATTAAAAGAGTTTGCCGAGTATCTTCAAGACGATATCGAAGATTTAAAGGAAATTAAAAAAGCAGATATCAGAGGAGCAGAAGAAAAGGAAGTTGAGGTTGCGGTTGATATTTATAAGATGATGGCAGCTCAAGTAAGCTTTAATGATATCATGCAGGCTATCGGTAATGGTAATGCAACTGTTTCTGCTGGTAATATTATCGCAAGCGGACAAAGAAGAACTATTAGAGTTTTAGGAGAAATTGAAAAGCCTTCTGAACTCGAAAACTTCGTTGTGAAATCTGAAAGAGGAAATGCTATCTATTTAAAAGATATAGCAAGTGTTAGCTTTAAGGATAAAGATAAAACTACTTATGCTCGTGAGAACGGTGAATCGGTAGTAATGCTTGATGTAAAAAAGCGTTCTGGAGAGAATATGGTCGAAGCTACTGACAAGATTAGAGAAATTGTTAAAGAAGCTCAGGAGTCAAAAGCATTGCCAAGCAATTTAAAAATTACATTAGCAAATGATCAATCTTCAAAGACAGTTGGACAGGTAGATGACTTGGTAAACAATATCATATTTGGAGTTATTTTAGTTGTAACTGTATTGATGTTTTTCTTAGGGTTAAAAAATGCTCTTTTCGTAGGATTTGCAATTCCAATGTCAATGTTTATGTCATTAATGATTTTAAATATGATGGGGTATACCATGAATACGATGATTCTTTTCGGGTTAATTATGGGGCTTGGAATGCTGGTTGATAACGGTATTGTTGTTGTCGAAAATGTTTATCGATTGATGGATGAAGAGGGAATGTCTCGACTAGAAGCTGCCAAAAAAGGTATTGGAGAAATTGCATTACCAATTATTATTTCTACTGCAACTACCGTAGCGGCTTTCGTTCCTCTAGGTATGTGGCCAGGTGTTATGGGACAGTTTATGATTTATTTCCCAATTACATTATCCGTTGTACTAGGTTCATCATTATTCGTGGCAATTTTCTTCAACTCTGTTTTAGTGTCGCAATTTATGAGCACCGAGGATAAAAGTATGCCACTACAAAGAATTATTAAATTAACTGTAACACTTGGTGTTTTAGGTGTATTTGTAGTATTGTTCGGAGGTTCGTTTAGACCGTTAGGAACGTTATTGTTATTCGCAGCGGCTAATTTCTGGATTTACAGATTTGTAATGCGACCTGCTGCCAATAAATTTCAGAGAGTGGTATTACCTAGATGGGAGCGTTTTTATGAAAAGATGATAAGTGCATCATTAATTGGATGGAGACCTTATATAATTACGGGAGGTACTGTTATAACACTGTTTATTGTGTTTAATATTTTTGGTACTTTAATGAAGTCTGGTTCAGTAAAAACCGAGTTCTTTCCGGACAACACTCCAAACCAAGTGGTAGTTTATGTTGAATACCCTCAAGGAACAGATATTGAGAAGACTAATGCAATCATGAAGGATTTAGAAGAAAGAGTAACTAAGATTATCAATTCTCCTAAATACTTAGATGGTGATTATAACTTTTTAGTAGAAAGTTCAATTACTCAGGTTGGAGCAGGTTCTGGAAATCCTCAAACGGATGGTGGTTCAACTGCAGAAATGCCACATAGAGGAAAAATTGTAGCTTCAATGCGTGAATATAAATATCGCAAGGGAGCAGATAGTAAAGTTTTGAAAAAAGCAATTACGGAAGATTTAAAGGGAATTTATCCAGGATTATCTATATCAGTTGAGAAAGATCCAGTTGGACCTCCAGCTGGTTATCCAATTAATATTGAATTAGAAGGAAAGGATTATGCGGAAATGATTGATGCTGCAGAGAAAATGCGTGACTTTATCAATACAAAATCGATTCCTGGAATTGCAGAGCTTAAAATTGATGTTAACAAGGCTAAACCTACAATGTTGGTAAATGTTGATAGAAAGAAAGCGGGTGAATTAGGAGTTTCTGCATCTCAAGTTGGTCAACAATTACGAAATTCAATTTTTGGAGCAAAAGCCGGTGTTTATAAAGAAGATGGTGATGATTATGATATTTATGTTCGATTTGATGAAGAAAATCGATACAACACAAGTGCTATTTTCAATCAAACAATAACGTTCAGAGATATGGCTAGTGGACAGGTAAAATCTATTCCTGTATCGGCGGTGGCAAATCAAAAAAACACATCTGGTTTTAGTGCGATTAAACATAAAGATGGTAAGCGAATTGTAACAGTTTATTCAGCATTAGCTCCAGGTTTTACTGATGCAGAGGCAATAGTAAAAAAGATAAAAGAAGAAATGAAACTGTATAATGACATGCCTGAAACAATTGATGTTGATTACACAGGTCAAATTGAAGAACAGAAGAAGCAACAAAATTTTCTTGGAGGAGCTTTTATGTCTGGTTTAGGGTTGATTTTTTTAATTTTGATTTATCAGTTTAATTCATTGTCCAAACCAACAATTATCATGCTAGCAATCTTTTTAAGCTTAATTGGTGTTTTTTCTGGAATAATGTTAACAGGAGCTCCTTTCGTTATTATGATGACGATGATGGGAATAATTTCATTAGCCGGAATTGTCGTAAATAATGGGGTAGTTCTGCTTGACTACACACAACTACTTGTAGATAGAAAGAAAGTTGATTTAGGTTTAGAGGAAAACGAGTATGTTTCTATATCAGATTTAAAAGAAAGTATTATTAAAGGAGGAAAAGCGCGTTTACGTCCAGTATTACTTACTGCGATAACAACAATTTTAGGTTTGATTCCTTTAGCAACAGGGTTAAATATTAATTTTTACACCTTGGTGTCAGAATTGAATCCGCACATTTATGTAGGAGGAGATAATGTTATTTTCTGGGGTCCATTAGCTTGGACAGTAATTTACGGATTAATAGTAGCAACCTTCTTAACACTTATAGTAGTACCAATCTTATTCTATTTAATTACGAAATTAAAAATGTGGATAAGAAACCAAAACACTTCGGAATTAGCAGATAACGCTTTAGATGAAATTACTGGTGTAACCAGTTAGTTAAATTAATTTGTTAATAGAAAAGGGTTAGAGGTTGTTTACTTCTAACTCTTTTTGTTTTTTTGAAGAATGAATAAAAAAGAAGTTTATACTATTGAAGAAGTAAAGCGAAAATTAGAACGTTATTGCGTGTATCAAGATCGCTGTCACAAGGAGGTTGAAGATAAGCTGGGAGAGTATAAGCTAATTCCACAGGCTAAAGAAGTGATATTATTGCATCTTTTGGAGCATAACTTTTTAAATGAAGAACGATTCTCTAAGAGTTTTGCAAGAGGAAAGTATCGTATAAAAAAGTGGGGTAGACTCCGAATAATTAGAGAGCTTAAGTTTCGTCAAATTTCAGAGTATAATATTAGAACAGCTTTAAAAGAAATTGATGAAAAAGAATACATTCAAAATTTATACAGCTTAGTCGAAAAGAAGAATGAACTAATCAAAACAACGAATGCATTTGAAAGAAAGAAGAAGCTCTATGACTATTTGAATTATAGAGGTTATGAATCAAATTTGATACTAGAGGCGTTGGAGGTTTATACGAAGTAATTTTGACTACTTATCAAAAATAGCATCTAAATCAATCTCTTCGTCAAACTTTTTCTTACTATAAATTGTGTTTACTTTTTGAGTGTAGCTGTTAAAAACTAATAAAATCTTATCAACTTGCTCATTTACTTGATTGGGTTGAATAGCTGGTATTAAAGTCATATCCTTCAAACGAAGCGCTTCGTTCCGTAAAACATTATATCTCGCTTTTAAAGAATTAATTTTTAAATCTTCATTTTTTAGACTATCTCTAAGTACAGTAATGTATTCATTTAGTTCGACAGCCATGTTTAAAGCTTCATTCGGACTCGTATTGTTAAATTGCTTTAGATAATTGTTCAAATTGTCATATTCCTTCCAATCTTTTATCTTGCTTTTAGATAAACTAGAAAGTGAGTCAATTCCAACATGTTTTACTCTAACTTGCATTTCAGTTTTTTTAGGAACAGAATCAGTATTTTGAATTGTTTTTTTACAGTTCAAAAGAAAAAGCGAAAAAATGGAAATAAGAAAAAATTGTCGAATCATAAACTATGTAATACCTCGCAAAAATACATCTTTTCTATACTTAGTTCCTAAACATTAAGTTAAAGGTTAAAAATCAGTTAGTTGAACTGTGTTTTTGATAATAGTTAAAAAATAACAAAACAATTTTGCGAATTCTTAAAATTATTAACTTTGCGGCAGTCTGAAAATATATTATTACAAATGACAGGAACAATTTTAATACTTGGAGCTTGCGGGCAAATTGGTACAGAATTAACTCAGAGTTTAAGAGAAATTCATGGGAACGATAAAGTTATTGCTTCAGATATAAGATATGGAGAAGATTCATTTGTGAAAGAAGGCCCTTTTGAAATTATAGATGCTACTGATAGAAATAAGATTCTTGATGTTATTAAAAACTATAACGTATCTCAAGTTTACTTAATGGCCGCAATGTTATCAGCTACTGCTGAGAAATATCCACAAAAGGCATGGGAACTGAACATGAACTCCTTGTTACTAATTTTAGAATTAGCAAAAGAAAAATATATAGAAACGGTTTATTGGCCAAGTTCAATTGCAGTTTTCGGACCTGCTTCACCTAAAATAAATACTCCACAGGAAACGATTATGAATCCAACTACAGTTTATGGAATGAGTAAACTTGCTGGAGAACACTGGTGTAATTATTATCACCAAAAGTTTGGAGTGGATGTCAGGAGTTTACGTTATCCTGGTATTATCAGTTGGAAAACAAAACCAGGTGGTGGAACAACAGATTATGCAGTCGATATCTATTTTAGAGCTGTTGAAGAAGGAAAGTATGAATGTTTTTTATCAGAAAACACGATGCTTCCAATGATGTATATGAAAGATGCCATTCATGCAACTATTAATATTATGGAAGCCGATTCGGATGATATTAAGATTAGAACTTCATATAATTTAGCAGCAATTAGTTTCACGCCAGAACAAATTACAGCTGAAATAAAAAAGCATATCAAGGATTTCGAAGTAAGTTATAAACCTGATTTTAGACAGGATATTGCTAATAGTTGGCCTCAAATAATTGATGATTCTAAAGCTAGGCAAGATTGGAGTTGGTCGCATGAATTTGATTTAGAGTCAATGACGAAGGAAATGTTAAAGAATATTCAATCGAGCATGGTTAACATGTAATTTCGTTTGTAAGTTTTTATATTCTTATTCGTCTTAAAAGCTGTGAAATGTAAAGTCAATATGAAAGAAATTATTGAAAACAGTTTAGAGAAGGGAATCTCTTATACTGAATATAGAAGTTTAGTAAGTAATTTATTAAAAGACCAAAAATCTACAGGGCCGAATCAATCAGAAGCCTTATATAACTATAGTTTATTGAATGATAGAAGAATGAAACGTTTAGATAAAACATCTAAATTAAGTAATGATACTATTGAAAAGGTAAAAAAAATAGCTAAACCTCAAACTTGGTTGGTCTTAACTGAAGGATGGTGTGGAGATGCTGCGCAAAATTTACCAGTTTTAAGTAAAATGGCCGATGAAAATGAGAACGTAGATTTAAAATTGGTTTTAAGAGATGAAAATCTTGAGTTAATGGATGCTTTCTTAACAAATGGTGGAAGATCAATACCAAAGTTAATTGCTCTCGATGAAAATAAAGATATACTCTTTACTTGGGGGCCGAGACCGTCAATAGCGACTAAAATGATTTCAGATTATAAAGAGGAGCATGGAGTGGTTGACGCGAAAATTAAAGAAGACTTACAAAAGTGGTATAATAAAGATAAAGGGATAAACGTACAAGAAGATGTAATCTCTTTATTGTCTAATTAAATTTAATTAAAGGTTATTTTAGTAAAAACCATCTAGTAATGAACTAGGTGGTTTTTGTTTATCTATATTTGTCGAATGGTAGTAGAGTTTCAAAAATTATCTGATGATGCTAAAGTTTGGATTTATCCGGCTAGCAGAAAGTTTTATGCTCAAGAATTAGAGCCTCTGAAAGAAAAAATTTCTTCTTTTCTTTCTTCATGGAGTGAAACTATTGAAGGAGATATTTCCTATCAATTATTGTATGACAGATTTATAATTTTCGGTGTTGAAGACGAAGTGAAAATTACAAATCAACATCTTGATGAGCAAGTTTCTTTCATTCTTAAGTTACAATTACAATACGAAGTTGAATTACTGGATAAAATGAATGTTTGTTTTAAACAAGGGGAATTTGTTCAATATAAAGATGTAAAAGAATTTAAAAAACTACTTAAGAATAGATCAGTAAACGCAAATACAATTGTTTTTGATAACCTTGTTCAAACTAAGTACGACTTAGAACATTTCTGGGAAGTGCCAATTACCGATAGTTGGTATAATCGATTTTTGTAATTTGTTGAAGGATAAGTACTTTACGTTTTTTTACAAAAGAGGTAAGAGAATGTCATTTTTTTCCTAAGTAAAAACTCTATTTTTAAGGAAAATTTTTATTTATGAAAAAAACTATACTCCCATTATTAATTATATCAACTTCATTATTTAGTTTAAATGCACAGGATGTCGCCTTTAAACAACGATTATCTTCTGATAAGACTACCGTTAGAGGTAATATTACTGTTATATCTAATAATATTTTAAATAGAGAAGACACTAATTTTACATCAAATGACGCTTATTCTGGTGACGGTGCCAACGGACAACTTAATATGCAATATATTGATGTTGACAATGATGATACTACATTTTCATCGTCTAGTGCAACTTTAAACTTGCCTAGTTGTTCTAAAGTTGTTTATGCAGGATTGTATTGGTCAGCTATTTATCCTTATGAAACTTGGGAAGGTGAAGAGTCGCGATCAGGAAATTACTCTAATATTAAATTTAAATTACCCGGACAAGATTACGTAAACATCTCAAGTGATGAAATCATTTATGATAACGGAATAACTACTCAAAAACCATATGTTTGTTATAAAGACATGACCTCTGAATTAACTTCTTTATCGGATCCAAATGGTGATTATTACGCAGCAAATATTAGAGCTACGGTTGGTCAAGATAGTAACAATGGTTTAGGAGGAACTGCTGGTTGGGTTCTGGTACTTGTTTATGAAAACTCTAATGAAACTGAAAAACATATATCACTATTTGACGGATTCTCTACAATTGATGGAGCAAGTGATGGAAATGTTGTTTTCTCAGGTGTAAATGCAATTCCTACAGGTAAGGTAAAAGTAAAGGCTCTAGTAGCTGCTTTAGATGGAGATCAATCAATTTCAGGAGATAGTTTTCAAATTAAAAACACGAATGGTGTTTATTTGAATATTTCAAACGCAATTAATGCGGAAAACAATTTATTCAATGGTACTATATCACAATTTAATGATCACGTGACAACTAGAGTTCCAGCGAGTACAAATACACTTG
This sequence comes from Tenacibaculum sp. MEBiC06402, assembly GCF_049239625.1. NCBI lineage: Bacteria > Pseudomonadati > Bacteroidota > Flavobacteriia > Flavobacteriales > Flavobacteriaceae > Tenacibaculum > Tenacibaculum sp. MEBiC06402. The sequence goes on along the minus strand of NZ_JBMKKT010000086.1, from coordinate 153,212 downwards.
GTTTCGATGTTGATTTATTTGAAGTTTTTAATACTGATAACTCAATCGTATCGAATGATCAAAATACAATAGAAGTGAGATTTACAACTGGAGGGGATGTGTACTGGCCATTTTTAAGTGCCATTACTGTGGAACAAGCGGAAGCGACTCCTTTAAACGTTAATAATATAAATGTCGTTTCTTCAGGAAATGTTGCGAGTGGTAAAATTGAGATTGATGCAACTGGTGGATTTACCGGATATCAATATAGTATAAATGGAACTGAATATAAGGATTCAGATAGTTTTAGAGATTTGTCCGAAGGAACTTATTCAATTACAGTAAAAGATGCTAATGGGTGTGTTTCTGAGTCGGTTGATGTGGTTATTGATAAAATTGATATCGATAATTCAGTGAGTCAGATTTCTGAAACTTTAGAAGCTTCTTTTAAAACGGCAAACTCATATCAATGGATTGATGTTGATACTAATGAAAGGATTACTGGAGCAACTCAAGTAACTTTTGCACCGACAAAATCTGGGAATTATCAGGTAGAAATGGAAATTACACAAACGGCTACGAAAGTTGTTGGTAAAACAACTGTAAATAAAAGCAATACTCAGATAGTTCTATCACCAGTTGTAGCGTTTAATTCAGGTGTATTAAGTGTGAATGATTTAGAAGGAAAGATTATTAAAGCGCATCCGAATCCAGCATCTGACAAATTAATTTTATCATCAGAGTTAATTGGTAAACAATTCAAAATTTATTCAATTCTTGGTAAGGAAGTTCAGTCAGATAAATTTTTCTCTGATGAAATTTATATCAATAAGTTAGCAAAAGGAGTTTATATCCTTAAAGTTGAAGGATATCAAGCGATAAAATTTTTAAAAAAATAAATAAGAATTCTCTTATTTTAACTACCTAAAGTGCATTTAATAACTAAATGCACTTTTTTATTGTCATAACAAGAATGTAACAAAAATTAATTTTTTCGTCCTATAATAAAAAAGTTATGGGAGGAGGATATGGTAGTATTCAACCAGTTTTGAATAACAATAAAAATTTATTAAGAGAAAGAGATTACCTCAATGGAGTTTCGTCGTCTTCAACAGATGTTAAATTAGAATTTGATAAAGTATCAGAAGAGAAACTACATCAAATTAAGGAATCAATTCAAATTAGATCAAAAAAAGAACGAATAAAGTCCAGATTAAAATCGACGATTTTATTTATAATTTGTTTGTTTATTTCTATTTATTTGGTTGTTGAAGTTTTTGCTGGTTGGATTCCACTATGATTTTAACTTCTCAATAAAGCCATCAATACTTTGCGCATTATCAACGGAAAATTCACCAATCTTTGTTCTGCGCAATACAGATAAATGTCCTCCAGAATTTAAAGCTGCTCCAAAGTCGTTGGCTAATGAGCGAATGTAAGTTCCTTTACTACAAACAACTCGAAATTCTACATTTGGTAAATCAATATTGGTTATTTCGAATTCTCTAATTTCAATTTCTCTAGATTTGATTTCAGTAGTTTTTCCCTGTCTAGCCAGTTCGTACAAACGTTTACCGTCTTTTTTAATAGCAGAGAAAATTGGTGGTTTTTGTTGAATTTTTCCAATGAATTGTTCTGTAGTTTTATGAATTAATTCATCGGTAATATGGTCTGTAGGAAAGGTCTCATTAATTTCAGTTTCCAAGTCATAACTCGGTGTTGTTGACCCTAAAACAATAGTTCCTGTATATTCCTTAATTTGACCTTGGTAGGTTTCAATGTTTTTAGTTTGCTTTCCAGTACAAATAATTAATAATCCAGTAGCCAAAGGATCTAAAGTTCCTGCATGGCCAACCTTAATTTTTTTAATATCGAATTGCTTACGAATGTGCCAACGAAGTTTATTTACCACCTGAAAAGAAGTCCATTCAAGAGGTTTGTCGATAAGTAAAATCTTACCGGTTTTAAAATCTTCAACAGTATTCATAATTAATTCAATAGAGAGTAAATAATTGCGATAGCTCCAACAACAGCACAGTAAACTGAGAAATATGAAAGTTTACTTCTTTTTACTAAGGCAATCATCCATTGACAAGCTAATAACCCAGCAACAAATGCCGCAATAAAACCAGCTGACATCGGAATTATTTCTGATGATTTAAAACTAATATCACCGCCTAATAGATCTTTAGCAATTTTTCCAAAGATTAACGGAACAACCATTAAAAACGAAAATTTTGCAGCTTTGGTTCTATCAATTCCCAATAATACAGAAGTAGAAATGGTCGCTCCAGAACGAGAAATCCCAGGCAACATTGCAATAGCTTGCGATATACCAATGACTAATGAATTGTTAAAAGAAACATTTTTGTCTGTGTTTTTTGCTCTATCAGCGAGTAATAATAATAGCGCTGTAATCAATAACATAAAACCAACAAATAAGATTTTACCGCCGAATAAGGATTCTAGTTGATCTTCAAAAAATAAACCAACAATAACAGCTGGAATCATAGATATTACAATTTTTAATGAAAATTGAGATTCTTCATTCCATTTAAATTGAAATAATCCTTTTAAGATTTCACCAACTTCTTTCCTGAAAATAACTAAAGTACTTAAAGCGGTTGCAAAGTGTAAAACCACTGTGAATGTTAAACTTTCCTCAGGAACAGAGGTGTCTCCTAAAATTGCTTTTGCTAATTCTAAATGTCCACTCGATGATACAGGCAAAAACTCTGTTAATCCCTGAATAATACCAAGGATAATTGCTTCTATAATGTCCATGTTTATTTTTTAGGATTTGCTAAAATAGCGTAGATTTCAATTCCTAATCCAATAATTACTAAAGTAGGAGCTAAACGAATTCTTCTCCAACTATAAATATCAGGATTAAAAACATTTGGATCATCACTTCCTCCACCTGCCATTAAGATAAATCCTAAAGCGATAACAGCTAAGCCAATAAGCATTAACATGTAATTTCTTTTACCGAATAAAAATTCTGGTTCATTTGAATTTTTATTTTTATTCATAGTTTAATAATATAATTCGTTGGTTTGTAAGTTTAAGAATCTTTGTGTGGCAAAAAACGTGCTAACCCAAGTAATAATTAATGAACTAATTATGATTCCTGCAGACAAATATACTAAAGATAAATAGTCTTTGGTTAATTCTAAAGAAGGGATGTATTTATTGATGTAATAAATTACAAAACCTAAAAATATCAAAGCAATTAGTGCGCCAATTAATCCAAGCTTTATGCTTTGCCAAATAAATGGTTTACGGATAAAATTTTTGGTGGCTCCAACCATTTGCATGGTTTTAATATTAAATCGTTTTGAGTAAATCGATAATCTAATCGAACTATTGATTAATATGATAGAAACGACAACAAAGAATCCGCTTAACACCAACAGCCAAAAACTAATTCGCTGTATGTTTTTTGTGAGTTGTTCTACTAAAGGTTTATCATAAGAAACATCAATCACGTAAGCATTTTTCAAAAACTTTTGTTGCAACTCTTGCATTTGTTCAGGAGTTACATAATCTGCATTTAAATGTAAGTCGATTCCGTTTTTAAGTGGATTACTTCCCAAAAAGTCTAGAAAATCCTCACCTAAATCTTTACTATACGTTTTTGCAGCTTCTTCTTTCGATATAAAGTATAAGTCTTTCGTAAAAGATTCTTTAATTAAAGATTCTCTAAAACTATCTATTTGCTCTTTTGTTACTTCGTCTTTTAAGAATAAAGACATTACAACTTCTTCCTTAAAATGATTAGCAACTTTAGTCGATTTTAATAAAATCAAACCTAAAATTCCTATCATGAATAAAACAATAGCAATACTAATTATAACCGAAGCATAAGAGGAACGCAATCGTCTTTTTTGAAAAGAATCATAAGAATTCGTCATGTACTTGAGTTTTGTGTGGCAATATAATCAATTATCAATTATTCGTTGTTAATTAAGATTTATTTAGGGTTTCAATCTAAAATAATTATTATAAACTGAGTGGAGCGGAAGCTCCGCAAAAAATATGATTTCGACTTCGCTCAATCACCATATTCAGAAACAAATATATTGTTAGCTGAGCGGAGTCGAAGCTAGAACTTATTTCAAAAGTTAGTTTTACATAACTCAATTAGCATTATTCTTTAATATCTTGGCAAAGTTCTATTAAAACTCCGTTTGTAGTTTTTGGATGTAAGAAAGCAACCAATTTATTATCGGCTCCTTTTTTAGGAACTTCATTTAAAACAGTAAACCCCTCTTCTTTAAGTCGTTTTATTTCACTTTCAATATCCTCTACGGCAAAAGCAATATGATGAATTCCTTCTCCTTTTTTTTCTATGAATTTGGCAATAGGACTATCAGGTTTTGTAGCTTCTAAAAGCTCAATTTTATTTGGTCCCGTTTTAAAAAAAGAAGTTTTCACGCCTTCACTGGCAACTTCTTCAATTTTATAATGTGCTTCTCCAAATAATGAAGCAAATAATGTATTTGATTTTTCAATGCTTTTAACAGCAATTCCGATGTGTTCTATTTTGTTCATACTACAAAAATAATGAGTTTTGTTAGAAGTTAGAAGTTAGAAAGGATCTTGTGTTGTCATTCCCGCGCAGGCGGGAATCTCATTACTACACTCTGTCATTGCGAATGAAACAAAGTAGAGTGAAGCAATCTATAGATTCTGAATTTATTAAAGAATCAATTGAGCTTATTTTGAGAGGGGATATGAAGATTACTTCATTTCGTTGCACTATATTCGTAATGACGTTTTACTTGTTGTTTCTAATAAGTAAGGTGGGAATCTCATTACTACATTCCGTCATTGCGAACAAAACAAAGTGGAGTGAAGCAATCTATATACTCAAGATTAAATTAATATTCCTTCTAACCTAAAAAAACAAAAAAATCTTTGTAGTTTTACTCAAAATAATTGCTATCCCTTTTTGCTATGAAACGATTTAAGGGATAATTGTTCAAAATGTAATTTATTAACCATTAAATATTTTCAATTATGAAAACTATGAAGATTATTGCTATTGCATTAATAGCGAGTTCAGTAACATTTATTGCTTGTCAAAAAGATGAAGAACCAGTAACTCAGGAAACAACTATTGAAGTACAAAAGCCAGAACAAGCTATTTCAATGAAAAAAGCAAAAATTCTACAACAAGAGTACATTACTACGAGAGCCAATTTATTAAACAATTTATTAAAAGCGAAAGGGACGATACAAGGAGAAGATGTAAGAGATGTATGGTATGATTTGGAAGTTATTGAACAATACATAGCTTATGTAAAAGCAGAAGCCAAAAAGAAAGGTTATGAAAATTTGGGATTACGAGTTCACTTAGGAGCTTATCCAAACCAAGAAGATTATCAAGACCCAGGAAACACAACTTTTTTCTTTGTGCCAACTTACAAGAATTCATCATCGACTAAAAATTTGGCTTTAAGAAATAGCGATAATATAACAGCTGAAGGTATAGATGCTTTGAATTTTGGTCAGGCAGGTAGACCTCCAAAAGATTTAGAATAGTATGTAGTTTTTAAACTCTAAGTATAATAACGCTTTACATTTTGTAAAGCGTTTTTTGTTATCCCGTTCCGAAGTTTCGGGATATTTCTGAATCTTAATCATAATCCGTCTTCATTGCGAACATAACAAAGTGAAATGAAGCAATCTTTGTGTTCAGAACATGATTCAAGATAAAATTCTGAGATTACTTCATTTTGTTGCACGCCATTCGAAATGACGTTTTAATTGTCATTCCCGCGTAGGCGGGAATCTTAAATAACCTTTTATGAAAACTGAATTTAATATTTCTTTTTTCTATTTAAAAAGATTCTGCATAGGGTGCGGAATGACATTTTTAAAGTCAAAACCAAAGAAAACCCTTAAGCTTAAAAGGGGTTTTTCCTGTGAGTTAGTTTATAACTTATTAAGTTCTTTGATAAACTATTAAAGAGTTTGTTTTGTATAAAAAAAATGCTTGTATTTTTGGATTGAATTAATAACTAAACTTTAACTAAAATGAAAAACACAAAATTAGTATTAGCATGTTTCGGATTAATGGCATTGGCATTCAGCTCTTGTAAATTAGAGGGAGGAAACCAAGAACCTTGTGAAGACTGCGATAAATACAAAGGAGAAAAGCCTAAGACTACTATTAACTACAAACAAGCGATTACACTTCAGAAAGAATACTTAGAAACTCGTTCACGTTTCTTAAACAAGTACTTAAACGAGCAAGGGATTATCGAAGGAGAAGATGTCCGTGAGGTATGGTATGATTTAGAAACCATTAAGCAATACATCTCGTATGTAGAGGCAGAAGCAAAGAAAAAAGGGTATGAAAACTTAGGACTACGCGTATATTTTGGTGCTTATCCAAAAGATAGTAACTACAAAGATGCTGGATATAGTACATCTTTTTTCATTCCTACGTTTAAAAGAAAAAATTCAGGAATGAATTTGGTATATCAAGAGGATGAAAATACAAATATGCATGATGTAGAAGGATTGAATTTTGGAGGAGCAGGAAAACCTCCTCATGATTTAAACTAAAAAATGAATTTTTCAGATATAACTTTATTAATCATTTTTTTTGAGTTTGTTGCTCTGTGTTTTGCAATAAAGTTTTTCGCTAGATACAAGGATTCAAGTGAGAAATATTTTTTATACTTCTTATTGTTTACTTTTTTAATGGAGCTTTACGGAAACTTTTGCGGTTATATACTTAAAAAAAATGTATTTTATATTTATCTGATTTATCTAATAGTTTCCTATCTTTTTTATTTTATTTGGTTTTTGAGAATACTAAAGCTTAAGTATCAAAAGAATATATTAAAGTTGTTGTCAGTAATATTTTTATTTATTTCAATTTATAATATGTTTTTTTTAAGCTGGAAGAATTTTCACTACTCAACATTTGCTACAGGAGCTATAGTTTTAGTGATTATTTCTTTATTCTTCTTTTCGCAATTACTTAATGATAAAAGCGAAATTGATGTAAGGTATAATTTAAAGTTTTGGATTACGACAGGACTATTGTTGTTTCATGTTGGGATGATTCCTCTTAGTATGTTTTCAGAGCAGTTTAATGCAAATGATAACATAAGAGTTATAATTTTGGTAACACTTAATTTGATTTTATATACTTGTTATTCAATAGGATTCTTTTTATGCAAACCGATCAGAGATTAGTTTTTATACTTACTACATTAATTGTTTTTTTAATGGCTTTGGTCATTATTACATTATTTGTAGTTTTTTCTAGAAAAAAAAATCGTTTGCTGCGTGAAAAATCCATAGAAAAAAAACGGTTCGAGAAAGAAATAGCCGAAACGCAAATAGAAATAAGAGAAGAAACCTTAAGAAATATTAGTTGGGAGTTGCACGATAATATCGGGCAACTTCTAACTTTAGCCAAAATACAATTACAAAATGCTTCTCCAGAAAACTTAGGAGAAATCTCAGAAACAATTACAAAAAGTTTAAATGAGATTAGGTCGTTGTCGAAACTTATTAATCCAGAGTTTATAAAAAACATCAAATTCAAAGAGGCATTAGCGCTTGAAATAGAACGTTTTAATCGATTAAAGTTTATTGACGCAACCTTAACAATTACAGGAGAAGAAAAAGAAGTGGATCAAAAGCATGGTATTATTATGTTTAGAATTTTGCAAGAATTCTTTTCAAATACCATAAAGCATGCTAAAGGCTCTAAACTAGATGTTTTCCTACATTTTAAAGACGATGCCTTAGAAATTATAGCTAAAGATAACGGAGTAGGATTTAATGTAAATGAAGTAACTAAAAAAGGAATTGGTCTTCAGAATATTAAAACAAGAGTAGAACTTATTAATGCTGAGGCTAATATAAAATCAGAGCCAAATAAGGGTACTACTTTGAATATTTATTACTACTTTTATGAAGTATAATCTCCTACATAAAGTTAAATTTAATAACCAACTTACCTAACGAAAATGAAATATTCAGTTGTCGTAGTAGATGACCATACTTTATTGTCGCAAGCAATAGAAGGTATGGTAAATACTTTTGATAAATTCAAAGTATTATACACCTGTAAAAACGGAGGAGAAGTACAAGAGAAATTTACAGCTTCCCCCAGAAACATTCCAGATATTGTTTTAGTAGACGTAAATATGCCAGTAATGAATGGTATAGAAACTACTGAGTGGATTGTAGAGAATTACCCGAATGTTAATGTGTTAGCATTATCTGTAGAAGATGCAGACGGAACTATCTTGAAAATGTTAAAAGCAGGAGCTATAGGATACCTGTTAAAAGACACGAAGAAAGAAGTTTTAGAAAAAGCGTTGCTTGAAATTATGGACAATGGTTTTTACCATACCAAAAATGTAACTAATTTACTTTTAGAATCGGTTTCAGGGAAGAAAAGTAAAAATCAAATAGACTTTAAGGAAAATGAACTTAAATTTATGCGTTTGGCTTGTTCTGAATTAACGTATAAGGAAATTGCTGAGAAAATGTTTTTAAGTCCGAAAACAATTGATGGTTATCGCGATAGTTTATTTACAAAACTTGACATCAGAAACAGAGTCGGTTTAGTAATGTATGCCATTAAAAATAAGATATACATGCCTTAATTTTAAATTATAGCAATGAATAAAGTCGCCGTACTATGTAGTCTTTTAAAAGATTGTATAGAAGGCGACTTTTTATTTTTAGTAATCATATCTAAGGATTTCAATCGCTTCTAATTCAATATTTATCGGTAAATTTGCAACATGGAAGAAACGAACAGGCAACGAAAAATTGCGGCATTATTACAAAAAGATTTAGTTGATGTACTTCAACGTGCTGCTCAAAACGGAATGAAAGGAGTAATCATCTCAGTATCTAAAGTATCTGTAACTGCAGATCTTGGAGTTGCTAAGGTGTATTTAAGTGTTTTCCCATCTGACAAAAGAGATGAAATAGTAGAAGGAGTAAAATCAAATACGCCTTTAATTCGTCATGAAATGGCGCAACGAACAAGAAATCAATTACGAAGAATGCCAGAACTGATGTTCTTTGGAGACGACAGTTTAGATTATATCGAAGAAATTGATAAGTCGTTGAAAGGAGAAGATGAAAATCCTATAAAAAATCCAGATATTTTACCTCGTAGACAAAAAAGATAATAATCATCATTTTTATATTGTTATACCTGTAACGCTAATTGAATTTTCCTTTTTACATAGCCAAAAGATATTTAAAATCGAAGAGTAGCACCAACGCTATCAATATCATTACTATCATTGCTATGTTTGGAGTTATTGTAGGTACACTTGCTTTATTTATTATTTTATCTGGTTTTTCAGGTTTACGTACTTTTAGTTATTCTTTGCTAGACTCATCAGACCCAGACATCAAAATATCTCCAGTAAAAGGCAAGACTTACGAGTATTCGAAAAAAGTAGATGAAGAGTTAATTTCAAATACCAATATAGCTTCATTTTCAAAAGTTGTTGAAGAACGAGTTTTTTTGAAGTATAAAGACAAGAATCATATTGCTTTTATAAAAGGAGTCGATACGAATTATACAGAGGTAGTTCCGGTTGATTCATCTCTCGTGGTTGGTGGTTGGATTGATCCTGAATTCAAAAGAACAGCAGTAATTGGAAATGGAATTTCCTATAAACTCTCTCTCAGAATATTTAATATTACTGAACCATTACAAGTATTTGTTCCAAAACCAGGAAAAGGTTTATTGAACGCAAATAATGCTTTTAATTCTATAAATGTGCAAATTGTAGGAGTTTATTCAGGTGCGGAAGATTTTCAGAATAAATATGTATTTACTGAATTAGAAGTCGCTCAGAAATTATTAAACTACGATTCTAACAAGGTTTCAGCTGTTGAAATTAAATTAAGAGATAACAATCGAATTGATGAAGAAGCAGCATTATTGCAAGAGAATTTGGGCGATTCTTTTAAGGTTCAAACGCGAACCGAATTAAATGCTTTGATTTACAAGGTTATTAATACGGAGAATTTTGTTTCCTATTTGATATTCACACTAATTGTAATTATTGCTTTGTTTAATGTGGTGGGTGCGATTATTATGATGATTATCGATAAAAGAAAAAACTTAAAAACATTATTAGATTTAGGAACGACTTTAAAAGAGATCAAACAAATATTCGTGTTTCAAGGTTTTTTATTGTGTTTAACAGGAATGGGTATCGGGTTGTTTCTTGGGGTCGTTTTGGTTCTTATTCAACAGCAATTTGGTTTGTTTATGATTACACAAAATATTCCTTACCCAGTTGAATTTAGATGGACGAACTTATTTATTGTGATGCTAACAATTTCTGTGTTAGGTTTTATAGCTGCGAAAATTGCAAGTTCAAGGATTTCTTATAATTTTGTAAGAAAATAATTGTTATGAAATTTATTAAATACGTATCAGTAGTTGTAATTGCTTTTATCTTCTCATGTAAATCTACCTATAATAACAGAGGGATAAAACAATTCGAGAACAATCCATTCAAAGTCTTGGATAGTGTAGAACAAATCAATAGAGCAACCAATTTTACAATTAATCCTGTTGAGGACTGGGAGCTTAGAGGAGAAACTGGTTCTAAATACTACAAACCTAGTAGCCTTGATGAGCAAGATCAGATATTATCTTTAACAATTTATAAGAACATAGTTAAAGAGGATTTTAAAAGACAAGCTAGTATAGAAGATTATCTTGACTATCATATTCAGATGAAAAAAAGATGGTATCCTAAGGAGTTTAAATATAAGCTTTTAAAAGCCAACCATAAGCTTTATGGAGAAGTCTATGTTGTTAACTTTATTCATCGATATAATTTAAATAGTCAGGTCGAGAATTCGTTATTTTTAATTGTTCATAAGAATAATGGTTATACACTCGAGTATAAGGCTAAATCAGAAGAATTTTATAAAAGATTATCGGAGGTTGAAAAAATGGTTAATTCTTTCAGGGTTCTAGATTAATCGTAGTTATAAAAATAAACCTCAACAGAAATTGTTGAGGTTTTATGTTTTTTTTGATTGATACATGTTTCTTTTTAGGGATCTCTATACGGGAAGGCGAGATTTACTTTATGTTTCATTTATCAACTAAAAGTCTAATTAATTCTATTGAACTTGGGATTAATATAATTAACTAACTCTTGCAAGATACATACAAAAGGCATTCCAAAGTTTAAAAATTAGATGTCTAATAGTCAGTTTTTCGGTAAATTGTTGAAATCTTTCGATAAATTGAAAACTAACCAATTTCTGGTATTCTTGTATTACCGAATTTGGCTTCAATTTCATCAAATGCCTTAAAAACATCGTTTGGGTCATCGGAGGTAACCAACTTTAATCGGTATTCTTTAAAATGAGGAATTCCCTTAAAATAATTGGTGTAATGTCTTCTGGTTTCTACTACTCCTAAATGTTCTCCTTTCCAATCAATAGACATTTGTAAATGACGACGAGCCACATCTACACGTTCTGCAATAGTAGGTTTAGGTAAATGCTCTCCAGTTTTAAAGAAATGTTTTACTTCATTAAAAAACCAAGGATAACCAATAGAAGCTCTACCTATCATTGCGCCATCTAAACCATATTTATCACGCATTTCCATGGCTTTTTCTGGTGAATCTACATCGCCATTTCCAAAAACAGGAATATGCATTCTAGGATTGTTTTTTACATCTGCAATAGGTTTCCAATCTGCACTTCCTTTATACATCTGTGCACGAGTTCTACCGTGAATTGAAATTGCTTTAATTCCAACATCTTGTAAACGTTCAGCAACTTCTACAATTCTAATAGAATCATGATCCCAACCTAAACGCGTTTTAACGGTAATTGGTAAATCAGTGTGTTTTACCATTGCTTCTGTAAGCTTTACCATCAAATCAATATCTTTTAAAATTCCCGCACCAGCTCCTTTAGAAACTACTTTTTTTACAGGGCATCCAAAATTAATATCAATAATATCTGGTTTTGTTTTTTCTACGATTTCAACAGAGCGTAGCATAGAATCCATATTGGCACCAAAAATTTGAATTCCAACCGGACGTTCCTTTTCGTAAATATCTAATTTAATAACGCTTTTGGCAGCATCACGAATTAATCCTTCCGAAGAAATAAACTCAGTATATACTACATCTGCGCCATTCTCCTTGCATAAAGCTCTGAAAGGAGGGTCACTAACATCTTCCATTGGGGCTAACAACAATGGAAAATCTGGAAGTTCTATGTTATCTATCTTTACCATAATTCAAAATCGCTGCAAAATTACAGTTTTTTTAAAAAACGTTTTTATAAGTTTGGTAATAACTTCAAATTAAAGCATTTTGGACATTCCTTTTGAACCAATTGTGTTCGGTTATAAACTCAATATTCATTTAATTCTAGAATATTTGGCGTTCTTTTTAGGATATCGATATTATGTTTATTTGAAAAAAAGGAACACTGACGTAATTACTTCTTCAAATAGATTATATATCATTTTAGGAGCGGCAATTGGAGCGTTATTAGGATCAAGAATAGTTGGGATATTAGAGCATCCAAATGCAATTACTACCCAATCTTTAATGTATGTGTTAAATTCTAAAACAATTATGGGAGGATTGTTTGGAGGTTTATTAGGAGTTGAAATTGCTAAAAAAATTATAGGAGAAAAACATTCCTCGGGAGACTTATTTACATTGCCAATTGTAGTTGGAATTTTTATAGGAAGACTTGGATGTTTTTTGACGGGAGTTAATGAATTTACCTATGGAAAAGAAACTTCTTTTTTTATGGGAATGGATTTAGGTGATAGTGTTTTGCGTCATCCAATTGCATTATATGAATTATTGTTCTTAATACTTTTATTTTTCTTTTTGAAGTGGTTTAGCAAAAGAAATCAAGAAAGCGGGGATGTTTTTAAATGTTTTATGTTAACATATTTTGGTTTTAGATTTTTTATGGAGTTTTTAAAACCAAATCAGTTTTTTGTTTTTGGACTAAGTACAATTCAAATATTATGCATAACTTGTTGGTTATACTACTATATATTTATTTTAAAAGCTGTGAAATATGCCCGTTAGAAAATATACTTATTACGATTTTACGTTGAGTTTATGTCCTGAATGTTTAAAGCGGGTGGATGCCAAAATTGTTTTTGAAAATGATAATGTTTACATGTTAAAACGTTGTCCTGAGCATGGAAATTCTAAGGTGTTAATTGCAGACGATATAGAATATTATAAAAATATCAGAAATTATAATAAACCTTCTGAAACACCATATACATTTAATACCAAAACCCATTATGGTTGTCCTTACGATTGTGGTTTGTGTCCAGATCACGAACAACATTCATGCTTAACAGTTTTAGAAGTCACAGATCGGTGTAATTTAACTTGTCCTACTTGTTATGCAGGTTCTTCTCCAACTTATGGAAGGCATAGAACTTTAGATGAGGTAAAGAAAATGTTGGATGCCGTAGTAAAGAATGAAAAAGAACCAGATGTAGTTCAGATTAGTGGAGGAGAACCAACCATTCATCCGCAGTTTTTTGAAATTCTAGATTATGCAAAAACACTTCCAATTAGGCATTTGATGCTTAATACTAACGGAATTAAAATTGCAAAGGACAAAGAGTTTGTAAGAAGATTGAAATCATATACTCCAGATTTTGAAATTTACTTACAATTTGATTCGTTTGAAGATGAAGTGTTAAAAACAATGCGTGGCGCACATTTATCTGAAATTAGAGAACAAGCTATTGCCAATTTAAACGAAGTAAATTTATCCACAACATTGGTAGTTACTTTACAAAAAGGATTGAATGATGATGAAATAGGAAAGATTATTGATTATGCGTTGAAACAAAAATGTGTAAGAGGAGTTACGTTTCAACCAACTCAAATTGCTGGTAGATTAGAGAATTTTAATACTGAAACTGATCGATTAACACTTACTGAGGTAAGAAGAAAAATATTAGAACAAGCGCCAATTTTTAATTCAGATGATTTAATTCCGGTACCATGTAATCCAGATGCTTTGGTAATGGGATATGCGTTAAAATTAGATGGAGAAGTATTTCCGTTAACTCGATATGTAAATCCAGCTGATTTATTAGATAATAGCAAAAACACTATAGTTTACGAACAAGATGAGCAGCTGCATGGTAAAATGATTGAGTTGTTTAGTACTGGAAATTCTGTTGAAGTAGCTGAAGAGAATTTAAAATCAATCATGTGTTGTTTACCAAATATTGACGCACCTAATTTAGGTTACGATAACCTATTTAGAATTATCATAATGCAATTTATTGACGCTTATAATTTTGATGTCAGAGCAATCAAAAAATCATGTGTACATATTGTAGATAAGGATTATAAAATTATTCCTTTTGAAACGATGAATTTGTTGTACAGAGATGATAAAAAAGAACAACTAGAGAAACTAAAAACACTATAATTATGATTCCATTAGAGGCTGATTATTCCGGAATTTTCGTAATCATATTTGTTATCCTTTTACTTCCACCAATTGTGTTAGCAGCGATTGGGTTTGCAATTCGAAAAAAATATAAAGATGCGGCTACTGTTTTTTACATTTTAGCGGTTTTATATTTAATTGTAGGATTAGGAGTGTGCTTTGGAGGATTTTAGAAGAATTAATTATTTAGTTTTTGCGCATTTACTATCAGAAAACAAGTAATTATTGCAGTATTTTTCTCTTGAATCAAAAAGATGAATAGGTTTTGAAAAAGTACAATTGGGCAATTTTAGGTTGTGGTTGGATAGCAGAAATTTTTGCTGGAGATTTAAAACTGCTTAACAATGCTGTTCTGTATGCTGCGGCTTCAAGAGATTTATCCAAAGCAAAATCTTTTGCAGATAAATTTGGATTTCAAAGAGCTTATGGAAGCTATATTGAAATGCTTGAAGACGATAATGTAGATATTGTTTACATAGCAACTCCACATACTTTCCATTGTAAACATACATTACTTTCATTACAAAAAAAGAAGGCGGTATTATGTGAAAAAGCCTTTGCAATAAATCAAAAGGAAGTTGAGTTAATGATTAATACTTCTAAAAAGCACAATACTTTTTTAATGGAAGCCTTTTGGACTCGATTAGTTCCTACGTTTAAAAAAATCTTATCGATTATAAATTCAAAAGAGTTGGGAGAACTTAAAATAGTTCAGTCCGATTTTATGTTCTATGCTCCTTTTGATGAAAAAAGTAGATTATATAATTTAGATTTGGGTGGTGGCGCTTTATTAGACATTGGAATTTATCCCGTTTTTACGGCTCTTGAAACATTAGGAAAACCTGAAAACATCATCGCGAACGTGATTAAAAGTCCAACAGGATCCGACCAACATATCGATATAATTTTTGAATATAAAAATGATAAAAGAGCATACTTAAGAGCAGGTTTTATGAATGATGCTCCGAATTATTCAGTTTTTCATTTTGAGAAAGGAACCGTTCAAATTTCAAGAGAAATGAATTGCCCGATTATTATAAAAACTGAAGAAGGAATTCAGGAATTAAAGGAAGATGATGGGGCAGGATATGGATACTATTTTGAAGCTGCTCATGTAATGGAATGTATAGATAAAGGTGTTATCGAAAGTCCGATTTTGAGTAACGATTTTAGTTTGAGATTAATAGAAACTTTAGATGAAATAAGAGCAAAAATAAATGTAGTTTACCCTAATCATGATTAGAATAAACTACACTTTTAAATCAGGGATTACTGATTAAAATACTCTTACAATATTAAACCCAAAGGCGATGTCTCCAACAGCATTGCTAATGTAACCTGGCTCATTAGTAGATTGAGCATTGGTGAATAATAATTGAAACACATGACCTCCAGTTTCTATATCAACTCCAAAGGTGTACGGATTATAATATATTGAGTTTTCATGTCTATTAAAATTATGTACATATTCTGCATTAAAACTAACTCTTTTACTTAGTTTAAAACGTCCTCCAATTCCCATCGCAAACTGATTATGATTTGATTCAAAAGTTTCCTCTAAAATTTGTAGATTTTCTCTAACATATGTTGGGGCAATTTCTAATGAGAAGTTTTTTGAAAAACGTCGCGATGCTAATAATTGTAAAGCATAGCTGAAGCGATCTTCATCTTTTAAGCGATAATTAGAAAAGCGACTATTATTTAATTCTGTATTAATATTTATAGTACCATAGGCAGTTAAATTCAATGGAAACGAATTTGATTGTCTTTCTAGTCGTAGTTTGCTCGAGAAAGCAACTGTTTTCTCAAAAGATTCACGACTAACACTAAATTGTAATCCATCAAAAAAGGAATATAATAGCTCAATTTTTGTGTTTGCTAGATCAAGGCCTAAAAAAGTATCTAATCCATCTTTTAAAGGCCCAAATCTATGCGAAACAATTAAGAATAAATCCCCTTTATCGGCAACTTTTGTTGATTGTAAATTACCGATTTTAAGTGTTTTAAATGCCGGCAGTTCAAAATTAGACGCACCGTTATTGTTATTTTTAGCAGAGTCTTTATCTGTTTTAACATAATCATCAAGCTCATTTAATAAATCTTCTTGTCCATTTACAAAATGATAAGACAGTGAAAAAACAAAATAAAATACTAGGGTTAGTTTCTTATAATACATTGGTTTAGTTTTAGTTCGTTTAATAAGTCATCATAGCCAACAATAATTCCTTTGATTTTAACTTTCTGTTGTTCTTTTAATTGTTGTCTTGTTTCTGGTTTTGCAAACTGACAGAAAATAGCTTTGTCAATTATAATTCCTTCACTGTTAATTGAAGTAATAACGCCTGTGATTTGAACAGCTTTATTATTTAATTGTGAATCTTCTGCTGATAACAGTGTTAGTAATTCTCCGGATGAACCCTCAAACGCAGTGTTTATTTCTTCCGTAGTTTTAGCTTCTTTAAAAATTTGATTATAACCAAGAATTCCAATCACCAGAAGTAAAGAGAAGATTATTAGTTTCTTATTTTTTTTCAGTGAATTCATAATTTAGATTGATAGTTACTTCACGTGCAATCTTGCGTCGTATTAAACTAGGAATTTCAATGTTAAAATCACTCGGAAGAACAACTAAAGTTGACGTTAAACTGACTTTATCACCCTCTTTTGAAATAGTTCCTTTCGTTACAATTTCTTTATCAATTCCTCTTATGTTTAAAGTGCCTTTAATGACTACTTCTTTCGAGTTTTCTAAATCACTAACGGTTATATTTTCAATATTTCCTCTAAATGTAGCTTTTGGAAATTCAGCAGAATCCATAAAATTTTCATTGAAGTGTTCTTGCATTAAAGCTAGACGAAATTTAAACGCACTAATGAATAATTGTGCAGCTATCTTTCCATCATTTGTGATTATCGCACTAGTGCTATTATTTGTTGCTTGAACTGGTTCAAAAGCTTTCACTGAAGCCTTGAATTCAGTAGACCCCGTTCTTGTAAAGTATTTTTGAGCAAAAATTGATTGCGATATAAAGAGTAAAATAACAAGTAGTCTCATAGTAAAGTTTCTTTTTTTATAGTTTAGCATTAGTTTTCAAGAAAACCATCTGCTTTCCACTGATCAATAATGCTTCTTGTTGAACTAGGTAATTGTCCTGAAGGAGGCATTGGGTTTGATGAGCTATTAATTCGTCCAATTAAATTTCCATTTTCAGCCTGACTTCTTACTTGATTATAGGTGTTTAATAAAACCCCAGCAGGAGGATTCGAACCAGTATGGCATCCACTAACAGCACAGCTATTATTTATGATGTTTTTTACATCTTTTTCGTATGTAATTTTTTGTGTAGGATCAATAACTACAGGATCATCATTTGAAACTTCAGATGAAGAACAGCTTACTGCTAAAATACTAGCAAGTACAAGAGTTGTTAGATTACGTGTTTTCATGGTTTAATTTTTATAGGTTATTAACGGTTAAATCAAAAGATTTATTCCAAATGTTGATTAAAAACGTTTTTATTCTTAAAAAACAAAACAGGTTTTTAGAAATATCATCTTTTTAAGAGCCCAGCATATGTTGCTTTAGTTTAAATGAATTTGAACAATAAATTAAAATTAACGTCCCCCTTAAACTGTGTTTTCAATCCAAAAAACAAAACAGATATGCTGAGTCTTAGAGGTCAACTTTAAATATATGTGACACTCTGGAATGATGATCTTAAATATTTTTATAATGTATGTTATCTAATTTTTTGTAAAACATCAATTTGTAATTGAATACAGTGACAAATGTATTAGAGCGTTGGAGTTTTAGCATTATAAAATAGGGTTAAAGGGAACTTTTTTAGGTTGAAAAGGAAAAAAACAGGTTGAATAATTAGCCGTTTTTAAAGATTTCAATAAAAAAAGAAATAACGTATTCAAATTGATTTTAAGTTAAACTAGGAGTAAAACTTTTATTTGCTAGAGAAGATGCAATTAGCGTATCTTTGCAAGTCATTAAGAAGGAATAAAGAACGAATGAAGAACATTAGAAATTTTTGTATTATCGCCCATATTGATCATGGAAAGAGTACGCTTGCTGATAGATTATTAGATTTTACGCAAACAGTGACAGAGCGTGAAAAACAAGATCAATTATTGGATAATATGGATTTGGAGCGTGAGCGCGGAATTACCATTAAATCACACGCAATTCAAATGGAATATGTTCATAATGGTGAACCATATATCTTGAATTTAATTGATACTCCAGGTCACGTTGATTTTTCTTATGAAGTTTCTCGTTCGATTGCTGCTTGTGAAGGAGCTCTTTTAATTGTAGATGCTGCTCAAAGTATTCAAGCACAAACAATTTCTAATTTATATCTAGCTTTAGAAAACGATTTGGAAATTATTCCTGTATTAAATAAGGTTGACTTGCCTTCTGCAAATCCAGAGGAAGTTACCGATGATATTGTAGATTTATTAGGATGTGATCCTGAAGATGTAATTCCTGCCAGTGGAAAAACTGGTTTTGGAGTTGATAATATTCTGGAAGCTATTATTGATAGAATTCCTGCTCCAAAAGGAAATCCAGACGCTCCTTTAAAAGCATTAATTTTTGATAGTGTTTATAATTCATACAGAGGAATTGAAACTTACTTTAGAATTATAGATGGTTCTATTAAAAAGAATCAGAAGATTAAGTTCATGGCAACCGGGAATGATTATTTTGCTGATGAGGTTGGAACTTTAAAATTAAAACAAGAGCCAAAGAAAGAAATTAAAACTGGTGATGTTGGGTATTTAATTACTGGTATTAAAACCGCTAAAGAAGTAAAAGTAGGTGATACTATTACTGATTTTGAAAATCCAACTACCGATCATATTGAAGGTTTTGAAGATGTAAAACCAATGGTATTCGCAGGAATTTATCCTGTTGACACAGAAGATTATGAAGAGTTAAGAGCTTCTATGGAGAAGTTACAATTGAATGATGCTTCTCTAGTATTTCAACCAGAAAGTTCTGCTGCTTTAGGTTTTGGTTTTCGTTGTGGATTCCTAGGGATGTTACACATGGAAATTATTCAGGAGCGTTTAGAACGTGAGTTTAACATGACAGTTATTACTACGGTTCCTAACGTATCTTACCATGCATATACTAAAAAAGAACCGGACGAAATTATCATTGTAAATAATCCATCAGATTTACCTGATCCGTCAAAATTAGATAGAGTAGAGGAGCCGTTTATTAAAGCTTCTATTATTACAAAATCAGATTTCGTTGGACAAGTGATGAGTCTGTGTATTGAAAAGCGTGGACAAATTATTAACCAAACATATTTAACTCCTGAAAGAGTTGAGCTAATTTTTGAAATGCCATTAGCTGAAATTGTATTTGATTTCTATGATAGATTAAAAACAGTTTCTAAAGGATATGCGTCGTTTGATTATCATCCAATCGGAATGAAGAAGTCAAAACTTGTTCGTGTAGATATGTTATTAAACGGTCAATCAGTTGATGCACTTTCATCATTATTACACGATAGTAATGCATATTCTATTGGTAAAAGAATTTGTGAAAAATTAAAAGAATTAATTCCTCGTCAGCAATTCGATATTCCAATTCAAGCTGCAATTGGAGCAAAGATTATTGCTCGTGAAACGGTAAAAGCTTTACGTAAAGATGTAACGGCAAAATGTTACGGAGGAGATATTTCTCGTAAGCGTAAACTTTTAGAAAAACAGAAGAAAGGAAAGAAGAGAATGCGTCAGGTTGGAAACGTAGAAATTCCACAACAGGCATTTATGGCAGTATTGAAATTGAACGATTAGGCACTATGGTATATGATGTTGTTATTGTAGGCGGCGGTGGAGCCGGTTTAATGCTAGCAAGAGAATTATCAAAGCAGAAGTATTCAATTCTTATACTGGACAAGAATAAAGATTTACTAGATTTTACGTTCTATACTTTAGCAAGCTTCATGGGTGTGAAAAGTTTTGGCTTTACTGAAAATGTAATATGTCAAAAAATCAATAAAATTTGTGTTAAATCAAGTAGGTTTTCAGAAACTATAAATGGCGATTTATATACTTTAGATAAAAAGTTGATTCACGAAGAATTATTAGCCTCTCTAGATGTTGATAATGTAGATATACTGAAGAATACTAAGGTTGTAGATATCCATAGAAAAGATAATGCTTTTACATCTATTGTGGATGATAAAGGTAACGAATATACAGGTAAAATATTTGTTGATTGCACAGGAACAGCCGGTGTTCTAAGTAAAAAAGTTGGTATTCAAAGTGATGATTTTGGGTTAGCCACTGGTGTTGAGTACAACGTAAGATATTCAGGAGACGTTAATAAAATATATCTATTACTAGGAAAACAATATAAAGGAGGTTATGGCTGGATATTCCCTCTAAAAGACAATCGAGGAATTATTGGGTTTGGTACAGTTGATAACTCAATTAAGAAGGAACTTAAAAAAAGATTGCAAGAGATTATTGAATTACCTGAAATCAAAAAAATCGTTACGTTAGATAGGAGTAAAGTTGAAGGCGGAAGCATTCCTATTACACCAGTAATTGAAAAGTTTGTATTGAATAATTTGGTATGTGTTGGAGATAGTGTTTCTCAGGTGAATCCAATCGCTGGAGAAGGATATAAGTTTGTTTTTGAGTCTGCACTTTTGGCTAGTGAGGCTATCAAAAATGCTCTAGAAAATAATAATTTATCCCTATTAGGAACTTACGAGGAAAAGTGGAAAAGTCGTTTTTTATCCAACTATAAACGTTCAAAAGTTGCGCAAGAAAGAATTCAAGGTTTTTCTAAAAGTGACGTGTTAGTGGATTTGGGAGTTTTACTCCTAAAAATGAGAAGTGATTCTAAAAACTTAAAAACCTTATCAGGAGAATATTATTAGAATTATAATAGAATCTCTAACTAGATTACAGATATTTCACAACTCTTAAAATGTACCAAAATAATGCAGGTCGATGTAATATTTTGTTAATTAAGACAGCCTTTAAGTTTCGTTTAAAAATAAATTATATTTTTACAATCTAATTAAACTACAAAAAAAACTATGGAAAATTCATTTAACTCATTTGACAATGATAGAGTGCTAATTGCTCAATCAACTGAAGTAGAAAGAGTAGAGTTCTACAAAAAAACCTATGCGCATGTTGCAGGTGGAGTTTTATTATTCATCATTTTTGAATATTTATTGTTACAAAGTAACGCAATAGTTGAATTTACATTATCAATGACTCAAGGATATAAATGGTTATTAATGCTTGGAGGTTTTATGTTGATTACAAACTACGCAGAAAGTACAGCTTTGCGCACAACAGATAAAAATTTACAGTATATGGCTTATGCTGGATATATTTTTGCACAAGCTTTTATTTTTATTCCTCTGATTTACATTGCGGTTGCTTATACTGAAAGTTTTGAAGTGTTACAACAAGCAGGAATTGTTACCTTGACATTATTTGCAGGATTGTCTGCAGTTGTAATAATGACTAAAAAAGATTTTTCTTTTCTGAGATCTGCTTTAACGATAGGTTTCTTTATTGCTATTGGATTAATATTAGCTGGAACTTTATTCGGTTTCAATTTAGGACTTTGGTTCTCTGTAGGAATGTGTGTTTTAGCAGGAGGCTCTATTTTATACCAAACATCAAACTTAGTAAACAAATTTACTACAGAAGATTACATTCCAGCGGCATTAGGATTATTTGCATCTTTAATGTTGTTATTTTGGTATGTATTACAAATCTTCTTAAGTAGAGATTAATTTTAATTACAATCGTTTATATATAAAAAAAGGCTCGAATATTCGAGCCTTTTTGATTTTAGTAATTTTCATTTTCTATTGTTCCAACCATTTTCTAAACTCCGCTGTTGTCGAAGTACTTGTCATTGGCTTTTCTTTACACCCTGAAATTGTCAGTAATAATCTATTTTTAAAGTGACTCTCAATATTTTCTATAAATTCTATATTGATAACTTCACTTCTGTTAATCTTGAAAAATTTACTTGGATTTAATTGTTTAGATATACTTCCTAACGATTGCGATATGGTATGTCTTTTTCCATTGTAATCAGTTGCAATACAAAAATCTCCTGAAGCTTCAATTAAGGAAATATCAACAACGTTTAGCAATTGTATTCCTTTACTTTTTTTAATAACGAAACGTTTTTTAAAAGTTGTGTTTTCTTCTTTTAATGTCGATTTCAGTTCATTAATTACCTCTGTGTTCAAATTTCCATAAACACCTTTTTTGAAAAGTGATTGGTATTTTTCTACAGCACTATTAAATTCCTTTTTGGTATAAGGTTTTAAAATGTATGCAATTCCATTAGAGTTAAAAGCTTTAAATAAATATTCATCATGAGCAGAGCAAAATATAATAGGAGTGGTTATAGAAACATCATCAAATAGATCGAAAGAAATACCATCTAATAATTGAATATCAGATAAAATAACATCATAAACATTACTTTCTAAAAGTACTTTTCCATTTTTAATGCTTCTTGCCCAATCGAAATCTACTTCTTCAATATTGAAGTATTCATTTAAATAGGTGTTAAGTTTTTGATAAGCAGGGATTTCGTCTTCTAGAATTAATATTTTCATAGTATTGATATTCAATTAACTTAATAATGGGAATAGTAACCTTAAATTCATCTTCAGTATTAATCACAGTAATCTCTTGGTCTGATAACAACTGATATCTAGTTTTTAAGTTCTGCAGTCCTGTTCCGAAGGATTCTTTATTACTTATTACTGAGGATTTAGTGTTAATAACAGATAACCTATCTTCTTCAATGATTATAGAAACCTTTATAGGAAAGGTGTCTGGTTTGTTATGTTTAACAACGTTTTCTAAAAGTGTTTGAATTGCTCCTGTTGGAGTATATTTATCAAAAATAGCAGCCTTATTTTGTATGTCGAAATCATAATCTTTGTCAAATCTTGTTTGAATGAGAAAAATGTAGTTTTCAGCTAATTGAATTTCTTCGGAAAGCTCCATTACTTCCGAATCTTTTGTTTTAATTAGATATCTGTAAATTAATGAAAGTCGATTAATATACTCTTTTGCTTTTTCAGTATTAGAGTCTATTAAACTGTCTAATGTATTTAGGTTGTTAAATAAAAAATGAGGATCAATTTGTGAGCGTAATAACTTCAATTCATTTTCTTTTTGCTGCTCTTTTATTTCGAAAATTTGAGCCTGACCTTCATAGAATTTTTTAGTTAGTAATAATGCAAAAGGAAAAGAAACATCTTTAACGCTTCTGCTAATCATTTTAAAAATAAAGTCCATTCCTTTCGGGAATTGACTCCAATCATTTTTACCTGACCAATAACCAATAGTATATTCGATACCAGTCGTAACGATCATTACCGTTAGTGCAATAAGAGTGTAGAGAACATATTTCTTTCCGATTACAAACTTAGGTGTTATCCAAAAAGTAAGCACATATATAGTTGTGCAAGTGGCAATAAGTTCAGCGGGAAAATCAAATACATACTCTCGAACATAGGCTCCTCTTGTGTAGTAATCATCAAATTGCATGATAAAATCTACAAAAAAGTAAATTCCTAATATTAAATAGTCAGTTTTATTGAGTTTGGTGTTCATTTTTGATTTTTGAATTGAAAAAGATTAATCCATAACCAATTGCAGTAATCGTGTACACATAAATCAATCTTGAAGGAATAAATCTACCAAAAAAAACAGTTAACGTTGCTAAAATTACTAATGTTACTCCAATCTTATTTGCTTTAAAATAATTTAAGGCTAGTATGAATAAACCAACATTTATGAAATTCGGACCTGTTGAAATGAACGGTTTCCATATAGAGGGAAACTTATATAAGTGACTTCCCAACTGATTTCTGATATCCTGTGTTGGTTGACTCCACCATATAAAGTCTAAAACACACATTCCAAGTATTGACACTATTCCAATCATTATTACTGGTATGCCTATGTAAGTAAATATACTTTTTGGAAATTGTATCAGCTGAGGAATCATTAAAGAAACTCCTATGAATAATGACCAATGAGCAAAGTCGATAGGTCTTAAGGCATACACAAATTCTATTCCTCGAGATAGTAATAATTGACCGAGAGCCTCAAAAAGTAATCCGGCTACAAAGAGTTTAGGGTATAAGTGGTTGTATTTTAAGTTTACATTCGACTGTTTTAAAACCAACAATATATTTCCAATAGCAAAAATAGCATAACCAATTACCATAATGTAGTGATAATCTCTAGGTAAAATTAAACCTCCTAATGCCACTAATATTGCTCCGATATTTACGGATAAAACTTCTTTTAAGTTTGTTTTTGTATAATCATAAGATTGAATGGTAAACCCAGTAAAAAAGAATGTTGGTCCTACAGATATAAAAACTGGCCAAATAGCAGGTTGGTTTACTAAATGGAAGTACATATCATTTCTCGCGTCTTGATTACCATTATAACTCCATAGAACAAAATCAATAACACACATACCAATACTGGTAATAATTCCAATTAAAGTAAGAGGTAATCCAATTTTAGAAAATATTCCTTTATTCAGTGATAATGCTCCAGGTATAACAAATACGCAGCCTAATAACAAAGTCCAATGAATAAAATCAACCGGTCTTAAAAGCTCAATAATGTCCGTTAGAGAAAAAGATATTTGAGCTAAGATTAATAAAGTGAAACCTAAAATGAACGATGCGTTAACTAGTTTGTTTTTTTTCATTATCTGTTCGTTTAATCGTTGCTATCTATTCTATTTTCTTCATCTTTTGAAGAGTTACTTTTAGATTTCTTTTTACCAAATTTAGAACCAAAATTATAGGTAAGTCTTAATTGAACATTTTGTCTAGATCCATTACTCTCAATGTTCGCATTAATATTGTCGTAGTTAACTCGTCCAACAAAACCTCTATCCAATACTTTATTAATTCCTAAGTTTACTTTTAATCTATCTTCTAAGAACTTCTTACCAAATGAGAAGCTCAAATTACCGATCCAACCTACATCGATTTGACCTTCTAATGCTCCTGATCCAAAATAACTCGACATTTCGGCATTTACAGCCCAAGGTAGTTTATAACTAGCTTGCGTATACCATCCGTAATTCCATTTGGTCAGCAATAAGTTTGGATTTAATTCATCAGATGCAAATTTATTATAATCAACAATGAAGCCTGTGAAACCTTCTAATCCTTTTATAAAGTCTAAAGGTCCGAATAATCTAAAATTCCAGTTTTTTCTATCTTTAAGATTGATGGTTGTTCTAGAGATTTGAGCGGTAGCATCGTCTTGAGAAATGAATAAAAATAAATTGTCTTTTGTCACACTGTAGGCAACGGTAAAAAACGGTTGACTATCAAATGTCAGGTTAAACTGATAATTATTAGTAAAAGCAGGTTTTAGATTTGGGTTTCCTACTTCCGATGTTAACGGATCATAAACCGTTACAAATGAGTTTAAACTGTTGTAATTTGGTCTTCTAATTCTATAACTATAAGCAACATTTACGCCAAGTTGTTCTGTAAGTTTTCTGCTAACAGATGCACTAGGAAATAGTTGAGAAATGACTCTTGTTCGAGTTTCATTGGTACTTATTGAGGTACCTTTTGTGTTACTGTTTTCATATCGTAAACCACCTGATAAAGACCAATCGCCAAAAGAAGCATTTACTTTTGAATATAGTGCAAAGATGTTTTCATCTATTAAAAAACGATTACTATTATCTGGTTGAAAATCAAAGTCTCCATTCGTGTTTTCGGTAAATAATTTTAAATCGCTATCAGTACCTACTTGAGAGTATTTTGATCCTGTACTTAATTTTAAGTTTTCTGAAAACGTTTTTACATAATCAATTTTATAGGTATTAATTGTGTATTTGCTATTTTGAAGATAACGTTGATTCGTAAAAGGAACCGTGTTTCCTATTACAGCATAAATATCATTGGTGTTGTCGTTATTGAAGTTGATATAGTTGAAATCAACTAATAACTTGTCTGTCTCTGTCTTGAATTCGTAATACGGATTAATACTAAACGTATTTCTGTCTCTATCAAAAGTATTTTCAGTTACAAAACGCTCAAATGAAGAATTAGAAGTTATATCAGTATTGCTTTTAGAAATTCTATCCGAAGTAGAGTTGTTAAATCTAGAACCTATTCCAATTGAGTTTTTTTCATTTATATAGTAGTCAATACTTCCGCCTACCCAAATTCTTTTAGGGTCAAAAGGTTCAATCGTTGCTTGGTCGTATGTTGTGTCGTCAACTGTTCTTTGAATAAATAAGTCGTCTCTCCAAGTAGGAGCAGAATAACCTGTGTTTAATTGCCAGTTCAGTTTGTTTTTATAACTGGCAATCGATGCATTGGTTCCGTATTCAAAACCTTCATCTTCACCAACCCATAAACCAACACTTCCATGAGTCCCTAATCGGACGTTCTTTTTTAGAATAATATTAATAATCGGTCCTGATCCTTCTGCATCAAATTCTGCTCCCGGCTGTTCGATTAATTCAACTTTGGCAATATTATCCGCCGGTAAATCTTGCAAAAGAGTATCCATGTCCATATAATCTGTGGTTTTACCATTGATTAAAATGCGAACATCAGATCTTCCAGCAAAGCTTATTCCGTTATTCGTTACAATAACTCCAGGAACACGCTTTACAACATCTTCTAAACTGTTGTTTAACATTTCTGAATTTTGAAGATCAACTACTAGTTTTTCTGCTGTTTGCTTGATAACAGGTCTTTTACTTTGGATAACAACTTCGTTTAATGATTGATTTTCCTCTTTTAGAATAAAATCAAATGACTTACTGTCGCTTAAGTCGAATTTTTCTGTAGTTTTTGTTTGAAACCCAAGCATCGAGATTTCAATAAAATAGCTTCCTTCAGAGATGTTTTCAAAACGGTAATATCCTTCGTCGTCTGAAACGGCTCCTTTAGGGTTTGAACTTTTGTTTTCACTAAACAAAATAATGTTAGCAAAAGGAAGAGGTTGATTTTTTTTGTCTGTTACTTTTCCTGTTATTGTATGTTGGGCAAGAATTTGAAAAGAGTAAAGGGTAATAAATGTTATAAAAGACTTTCTAATGTACGTTTTCATTGTGATTTTCATTTTTCTAATGACAAGTCAAAATTAGACTTGTTACAACTCATTGAAAATTGAAAACCGATGGAATGGGATAAATTTCGGTTGAATTAGGTTTATAGATTACATTTTGTCAATAAACTCTTTTGATTTTGGAGTAGTCTTCTCTTTTCTATTAGGTTTTTTCCCTGGAAATACTAAAGAAGTACTTGAGAAAGTAGTTCCAAAGTTAACTTTTGCATAATATACTTGGCTTACAGCATCAAGAACTTGTTCCTCAGTTAATTCTTTTAAAGGGTGAATAAAAACTGACCAAAGCACATTGTCAGAAATTGCGTATTTAACGTCTAATGCTGTATGGAAATTTGCCATCAATGAAGCAGTTTTTAATCCTTCAGAAAGTTTTTCGCTTTCTATTATGGGAGACATAATACGCATTCTATTATGGGTAGAGTCCGCAATAGTTATAAAAGCAGTATTTCTAATGATAAATCTCCATTGCGATTTGTTACTTACGATACTGTCACTTATTATCTCCAGTATATTGCCAAGTTTATTTGGTGTCATTTTTTGGCTGTAGTTATTCCAAAATGTAAAAGTGGTTAAGAGAAGAACGAATATGCTTTTTTTCATGATGTTGATTTTTTAGTTAGACGAAAGCAGATATAAAAAATAACAAAGGCTTCCAAATTGGAAGCCTTTGTTATTTTATTTTTAAAACGAGAAATACTAGTCTCTACTACCTAAAACTTGAAGAGCCCAGTATGCCAGCATTGCTAATGAGCCCAAAGCAGCAACTAAATAAGTTCTTGCAGCCCATTTAAGAGCATCTTTTGATCCTGCCAATTCTTCACGACTCACTATATTTTTGTTTTCAAGCCAAGCCAAAGCTCGGTTACTAGCATCATATTCAACAGGCAATGTGATAAAGCTAAATAATGTACCCATTGCCATAAAAATTAAACCAGCAATGGCAACATAAAATCCAATACCAGCATTTCCAGATGCTGCACCGAATGCAATACCACCAATAATCATCCATTGCGAAAATCGTGAGGTAATACTAACCATCGGCACTAATTTAGATCGCATTTGTAACCATTCATACGCTTGTGCATGTTGAACTGCATGTCCAACTTCATGGGTTGCTACAGCTGCTGCTGCTGCGTTTCGCTGGTTGTAAACACCTTCACTTAAATTTACTGTTTTATTTTGCGGATTATAGTGATCTGTTAGCATTCCGGGTGTAGAAATTACCTTTACGTCATAAATCCCATGATCAGCCAGCATTTTTTCGGCGATTTCAGCCCCACTCATTCCATTTCTTAAATGAACTCTAGAGTATTTTTTGAATTTTGTTTTTAAAGTACTACTTACTATCCAACTGAATAGACTTATAATACCTATAAGAATATAAAAACCTATCATAATCGTTCTAATTAATTTTCAAATATTGTTTTGTTTGATAAATTTACAACATAAATTATTCCATTTTATAAAATAGGGGTTAAAGTTGACAAAATGGCAAACAAACCAAAGATTTTACTAGTGTATACTGGCGGTACTATCGGTATGATAAAAGATTATAAAACAGGTGCACTAAGAGCTTTTGATTTTAATCAAATCCAAGAAAAAATTCCAGAATTACAACATTTAAACTGTGATATTTCAACTATTTCATTTGAGGAACCTATTGATTCTTCAAATATGAATACAAGTTATTATGTGCAAATTGCTGAAATAATTAAAACAAATTATAGTAACTATGATGGTTTTGTGGTGTTAACAGGTTCTGATACGATGTCTTATACATCTTCTGCTATAAGTTTTATGTTTGAAAATCTTCAAAAGCCAGTTATTTTTACTGGTTCTCAGTTGCCTATTGGTGACTTGAGAACAGATGCTAAAGAAAATTTAATTACATCTATTGAGATTGCTTGTGCAACAGAGAATGATCTGCCAATAGTTAGAGAGGTTGGATTGTATTTTGAGTACAAATTGTATAGAGCAAACCGAACCACAAAGATTAATGCTGAACAATTTGAAGCTTTTGCTTCTATGAATTATCCACCGTTGGCAGAAAGTGGAGTGCATTTGCATTTTAATCATCATTTATTATATAGAAATGAGAATGAAGAAAGTCAGTTGATATATAGGAAGAACTTAATTGATGATATTGTTATTTTAAAGCTATTTCCAGGGATTACGCCAAAGGTGATCTCAACAATTTTAAACATCGAAAATCTCAAAGGTGTTATTTTGGAAACCTATGGTTCTGGAAATGCACCAACTGAAGATTGGTTTGTAAATATGATAGCAGATGTAATACAAAAAGGTGTGAAAGTAGTCAATGTGACACAGTGCGCAGGCGGAAGTGTTATTTTAGGATTATACGAAACGAGTACAGATTTAAAAAGAATCGGTATTATTGATGGAAAAGATATTACTTCTGAAACTGCTGTAGCGAAAATGATGTATCTTTTAGGAGAGAATTTATCTCAAGAAGAATTTAAGTTTTACTTTGAGAAACCATTAAGAGGAGAGATGAGTTTGCAGACTTAATACATATTTTATAAATTTATGTATCAAAAAGAAAAAGTTTTTTAACAATTAGCGTTAATTTTTTTTAATGTACCAACATTTTTTTGTTACTTGGCTCTCTGAAAACTGGCAGGGTTGGTCGATGTAAGCTTATTATTTTAAATAGGCTGCTCGTAATCAGGCTGGTTAGCTATATAAAAATTTGTATTTTTAACACGTTAACTATTTTTAAATTAATTATAACAAAATGAAAAAAGCAGTAAATGTCCTAACTCTTACAGGATTTATGTTCTTTGGGGCTATTCAATCAACTTTTGCACAAGACGCGGAAAAAACTTTTCACCAAGAGTTAAAGCAACGTTTTATTGAAGGAGATCCAACGTTTATGGGTATTGTATTAGTTGCCTTAATTTTAGGTTTAGCTATTGCAATCGAAAGAATTATTTACTTAAACATGGCGACTACTAACACTAAAAAATTAATTGCTAGTGTAGATGACGCTTTAAGTTCTGGTGGTGTTGAGGCAGCAAAAGAAGTTTGTAGAAATACTAAAGGACCAGTTGCTTCTATTTTCTTCCAAGGATTAGAGAGAGCTGATGAAGGATTAGATGCAGCTGAAAAAGCAGTAGTTGGATACGGAGGAGTTCAAATGGGATTATTAGAGAAGAACATTTCTTGGTTATCTTTATTTATCGCACTTGCACCAATGTTAGGATTCATGGGTACTGTAATTGGTATGATCGAGGCCTTCGATAAAATTCAGGTTCAAAACGATATCTCGCCAGCAGTAGTAGCAGGAGGTATTAAGATTGCACTTTTAACAACAGTATTTGGTTTAGTTGTAGCAATTATCTTACAGATTTTCTATAACTATATCGTATCAAAAGTAGATAGTATCGTAAACAATATGGAAGATGCTTCTATTTCTTTAATCGATTTATTAGCTAAGTATAAAAAATAATATCTAGCATGAATAATAAAATTTTAACAATATTAATTGCCATTATTGGTGTTGTAGGTATAGGTTTTTATGCCAACATTATGATGGTAGATAAAGACGATGTTGCGGCTATTGACGGTGCATCTTCACCAATGGTGTCGTTCGCGATTTTTCTTTTAATTGCGGCAGTGGTTGTAGCTGTTGTAGCATCTTTATTAGGATTCTTTAAAAACCCAGCAGCGCTTAAAAGAGCAATTTTGGGTATAGTTAGTTTGGGAGTTGTAATTCTTGTTTCTTATTTGATTGCTGATGCTAATCAAGTAATTAATGCAAACAATGAAGTAATTGCAGCAGCAGATAGTTCTGTTTCTAAGTTAACTAGTACAGGAATTTGGGGAAGTTTATTCTTGCTTGTAATAGCAGGAGCTTTCTTTGTATTTGATTTATTAAAAGGATTAATTAAATAATTTATCATGGCAAGAAGAGAAAACCCAGAAATTAATGCAGGTTCGATGGCAGATATCGCCTTCTTGCTACTTATCTTTTTCCTTGTAACAACAACAATGGATGTGGATTCAGGTATTTCAATGAAATTACCAGAAAAACCACCAGCAAATTACGATCCACCAAAAATTAAAGAGAAGAATATCTTTGAGATTAGTATTAACAGAAATAACGATTTGTTTGTAGACGGAGATGTTATGGTGTTAAAAGATCTTAAGGAAGCTGCTAAGAAATTTATTGATAACGGTGGAGGTATTGGTAACCCAATGCCAGGAGAAGAGAAGGGTAAAGAATGTGATTACTGTACTGGAGATAGAAACCCTGAGTCATCTGATCACCCTAATAAGGCAATTATTTCAATCGAAAGTGATAGAGCTTCAGATTACGAGGTATACGTAAGTATTCAAAACGAATTGAGAAGAGCTTACACAGAGTTAAGGAATAAATTGGCTCTAAAAAAGTTTAAAAGAACTTTTGACGAGATA
Organism: Tenacibaculum sp. MEBiC06402; assembly: GCF_049239625.1. NCBI lineage: Bacteria > Pseudomonadati > Bacteroidota > Flavobacteriia > Flavobacteriales > Flavobacteriaceae > Tenacibaculum > Tenacibaculum sp. MEBiC06402. The sequence continues at coordinate 121,142 of NZ_JBMKKT010000086.1, read as the reverse complement.
GAGGAGGCTTATAAGAAAAGTGGTAATAAGGATGAGAATTTAGAAGCTCAAGTTAAAATGATCAAAAATGCTTATCCACAAATTATTACTGACTTAGAACCGACAGGTACTGAATAATTTAATTATAAAAACAATTAGATATGGCAAAATTTGGAAAAAAGAAAAAAGGGACACCGGCTATTTCGACTGCCTCTTTACCTGATATTGTTTTTATGTTACTTTTCTTCTTTATGGTAACTACCGTAATGAGAGAGACAGACTTACAGATTAATAGCCCTAAGTTACCTAGTGCAACAGAAGTAAAGAAGCTTGAACAAAAAAGCTTAGTTACTACAATCTATGTTGGTCAGGCTAAAGAATCGGATAAGTATGGTAAAAAGTATAACAGTATACAGTTAAACGATAAGATTGCAACTGCTGACGATATTCCAGCGTTTATTTTTGATGCTAGAACTAAAGTTCCAGAAGAGAATCATCCAAGAATGACAACTTCTATTAAGGCAGATAAGCAAATGAGTGTGGGTACTTTAACAGATATTAGACAAAGATTGAGAGATGTTAACGCTCTTAAATTAAGTTTGTCAACTCACAAGGGAAGTACTATTAGTGAATAAATTTCATTTTGATTTATTATATAAAAAAAGAGCAATTTTTTAATTGCTCTTTTTTATTTTAAAAGTGCGTTATATATTTATAATATGAGATTGAGATTCTTTATTGTATTATCTATTATGTTTTGTTCTTATTCTGTGGCTCAGAGAGATTCTTTAAGATTAGGACAAAAATACTGGGAAGATCAATTGTATATGGCAATTTCATATAATGTTATGAGAAATCAGCCTGAATCGGCTGAAACAACTGGTTTTTCATATAGTTTGTCTTTCGGTTATATAAAAGACGTTCCGTTTACGAAAAAAGGGAATTTTTCTGCAGGATTAGGTGTTGGTTATAGTTACAGTTCCTTTAATCATGATTTACAAGTGGTTGATGACAATACGCTACAAATAGCTGACGGTATTGTTGCTAATAAACTTAAAACGCATAATTTAGAGTTCCCTATTCAGTTTAGGTGGAGAACATCTGATGCTGTTACCTATTCTTTTTGGCGAGTTTATGCAGGCTTAAATTTAAGTTATAATTTAAATAATTCATTCTCCTATGAATTGAATACCCAAGCTGTGGAGTTTTCAAATATTCCTATTTACAATAAGTTTCAAAGTGGTTTAGAACTGTCTGCCGGATATGGTGCTTTCAATTTTTATTTTTACTATGGCTTGAGTCCAGTATATCAAAATGTGGAGATTAATGGAGATGAAGTCACTTCTAAAATAACCAAGTTCGGACTAATATTTTATTTACTATAAAATAAGATATGTAATAAGTTGACATCCTATTCCTAAAATAAACCCTAAATAAACCTCTTTTGGTGTGTGCGCTTTCAAATATAACCTCGACGATGCTAAAAGCCCAGAAAGAAGTATTAAAATGATTATAAGAGGTAAAACAGATGTGTCATATAAAAGTTGGAACACAATAAAGTATCCAACAGCACTTCCTATAGAGAGTAAATGGATGCTTGTTTTCACACCTGTAAAAAAAATCAGGTAGATACAAATTAACCCTAAGAGCGTGCCATAGAATAAATAAGCTAGGTCTTGAGAGTTTCTGAAATAGCTGAAATATCTGGCTAAAACTAAGAATACGCACATCATTATTAATAATGGCATTTTTCGTTCTCTAATTGAAGGAAGATTAACAGAGTTGATTCTCCTAGTCAGTTTTAGAAAAATCAATATAAATATTGGCAATATATACGTTCCTAAGAAAACAATACTTAAAAAGTATAATTGTTCTCTAATATCAACTTGGTAAGGATATAAATAGAAGTATAGTAATAAACCAATTGTAGGCATTACTATGGGATGTAAAATAGTTGATAAGAATTTGTGCCAGCGCATTTATATTTCTTTTCTTAAACGAGCTACAGGAATATCTAGTTGCTCTCTATATTTTGCAACAGTTCGTCGTGCAATTGGATAACCTTTTTCTTTTAAAATACCAGATAATTTCTCATCCGTTAAAGGTTTCTTTTTATTTTCTTCAGCGATTACATTTTCTAAAATCTTTTTGATTTCTCTCGTAGAAACATCTTCACCTTGATCATTTTTCATTGATTCTGAAAAGAATTCTTTTATCAATTTAGTTCCATAAGGTGTAGAAACATATTTACTATTTGCAACACGTGATACCGTAGAAACATCCATGTTGATAGTGTCTGCAATATCTTTCAAAATCATTGGTTTTAGTTTACGCTCATCACCCGTTAAGAAATAATCATATTGATAATGCATAATTGCGTTCATTGTTACTAATAACGTCTGTTGACGTTGTTTAATAGCATCAATAAACCATTTTGCAGCATCCAATTTTTGTTTAATGAACATAACAGCATCCTTCTGAGATTTAGTTTTATCCTTAGAGTCCTGATATCCTTTTAACATGTTGTTGTATTCCTTAGAAACATGTAACTCTGGAGCATTTCTTGAATTTAGTGTTAATTCTAATTTACCTTCAATAATTCTGATGGTAAAATCTGGAACAATTTGTTCTGCAATTTTATTATTTCCAGCGTAAGAACTTCCCGGTTTCGGGTTGAGTTTAGATATTTCAGAATTCACTTCTTTAAGTTCTTCCTCAGAGATATCAAACTTGTCTAGTAACTTCTTATAGTGTTTTTTTACAAAATGATCAAAAGCACTTTCTAAAATTTGTATAGCTAATGCACGTATTTTAGTCTCAGATTTAGATTTTAACTGAATAATTAGGCATTCCTTTAAATCTCTTGCACCAACACCAATTGGATCTAATCTTTGGACTACGTTTTTTAGTACGTGAGCTACTTTTTCTTCTGTAGTAAATACATTTTGAGTAAAAGCTAAATCATCAATTAAATCGATTAATTCTCTTCTTATGTAGCCACTTTCGTCAATACTGCCAACTAAAAATTCAGCAATGGCTTTTTCTTCTTCATCTATTCTGAATGTATTTAATTGATTTTTTAAAGATTGATGAAATGTAGTCCCTGCCGCATAAGGAACATGTTTCTCTTCATCGTCCGAAGAGTAATTATTTGTCTGAGTCTTATAGCTTGGATATTCATCATCACTTAAATATTCATCAATGTTGATATCTTCTGCGTCAATTTTTTCGTTTCCAGAATCGTCATAATCAACATCGTTTGAAAAATCATCTTCAAAATTATCACTTTCTTCTTTTCCTGTATCCAAAGCCGGATTTTCTTCAATTTCCTGTTTTAAACGTTCTTCAAAGGCCTGAGTAGGCAGTTGAATTAGTTTCATCAACTGAATTTGTTGAGGCGACAGTTTTTGAAGTAATTTCTGATGTAAACTTTGTTTTAGCATAAATACAAATATATGAATTCGGTAAAAATAAAATCGCCATTCTTGTTAGGAATGGCGATTCGTATATGTATTTTATAATTCTTTTTAGAATTCTGCATTTTGAGGTGTCCTTGGGAAAGGAATCACATCTCTAATATTACTCATTCCTGTAGTAAATAATACTAAACGCTCAAAACCTAATCCAAATCCAGAGTGAACTGCAGTTCCGAATTTACGAGTATCTAAATACCACCATAATTCTTCCTCTTCAATATCTAAAGCAGCCATTTTTTCTTTAAGAACATCTAAACGCTCTTCTCTTTGAGAACCACCAACCATTTCTCCAATTCCTGGGAATAACACGTCCATTGCTCTTACAGTTTTTCCATCTTCATTTAAGCGCATGTAGAAAGCTTTAATGTTAGCTGGATAATCGAATAAAATAACTGGACATTTAAAGTGTTTTTCAACTAAATAACGCTCGTGTTCAGATTGTAAATCTGCTCCCCACTCATCAATTAAATATTGGAATTTCTTCTTCTTATTCGGTTTACAGTTTCGCAAAATATCAATTGCTTCTGTGTAAGAAACTCTTTTGAAATTGTTGTCAACGACAAATTTGATTTTTTCAATTAAAGACATTTCACTTCTTTCAGCTTGTGGCTTCGATTTTTCTTCTTGAAGTAATCTGTTTTCTAAGAAAGCTAAATCATCTTTACAGTTATCTAAAACATATTGTAAAACGTATTTTATGAAGTCTTCAGATAAATCCATGTTTGCATCCAAATCGTTAAATGCAACCTCAGGTTCAATCATCCAGAATTCTGCTAAGTGACGTCTAGTATTCGAGTTTTCAGCTCTAAATGTCGGTCCGAATGTATATACTTTTCCTAGTCCCATTGCATACGTTTCAGCTTCTAGTTGTCCAGATACTGTTAAATTCGTTTGCTTTCCAAAGAAGTCTTGAGTGTAATCCACTTCACCATCGTCATTTAATGGAGCTTTGTTCGCTTCAAAGTTTGTAACTCTAAACATTTCTCCAGCTCCTTCAGCATCTGATCCAGTAATAATTGGAGTATTTACATAGTAAAATCCGTTTTGCTGAAAATACTGATGAACAGCAAAAGATAATGTTGAACGCACTCTCATAACTGCACTAAAAGTATTTGTTCTCACACGTAAGTGAGCTTGTTGTCTTAAGAACTCTAATGAATGTTTTCTAGGTTGTAAAATTGTTTTTGAAACTTCTTCTGGATCTGCATCTCCTAAAATTTCAACATTCGTTACCTGAATCTCCACTGATTGTCCTTTTCCTTGACTTTCAATTAAAGTTCCGTTAACTGAAATAGCAGCGCCGGTAGTAATTCTTTTTAATAAAGCTTCATCCGTATTCTCGAAATCAACAACACACTGAATATTATTAATAGTAGAACCATCATTTAACTGGATAAAACGATTACTTCTAAACGCTCTTACCCAACCTTTAACATTTACTTCTTGTAGAAGTTTTTCTGAAGCTAATAATTCTTTTACGCTACTTGTTTTCATATTCTTTAAAAAATTGAGCGACAAAGATAATTTTTTAAAGAGAAATTAACAACGGATTTATCCGATGAATGGGGCTTTTTAAATAAAGACGGTTTTAGCTGTCAGATTTTTCTTTTGGAGGTAAAATCTTGAAATTAGTTTCCTTTAACACTTTTTTATTGGCGATTTTCTTTTCAAAAGATAATAAAAGTGATGGAAGTAATAATAAATTTGAAACCATAGCTAATAAAAGAGTTACTGAAACCAAACCTCCTAAGGCAATTGTTCCACCAAAGCTCGAAACTGTAAACACTAAAAAACCAAAGAAAAGAACTATTGAAGTGTAAAACATACTTACTCCAGTTTCTTTAAGTGCTGAATATACTGCTGGTTTTATTCTCCAATTATTTGCTAGTAATTCTTGTCGGTATTTTGCCAAAAAGTGAATGGTGTCGTCCACGGAAATTCCAAAAGCAATACTAAAAACTAAGATTGTCGATGGTTTAATTGGAATATCAAAGAACCCCATTAACCCTGCTGTCATTAACAAAGGAAGCATATTTGGAATTAACGAGATTAAAATCATTTCTAAAGACCTAAACATCCAAGCCATAAAAATCGAAATTAATAAAATGGCCAATGACAATGATATTACTAAATTATTGATTAAATAATTTGTTCCTTTTAAGAAAACTAAAGCTTTTCCAGTCATGGATACTTCAAACTTTTTATCAGGAAATTGTTTCTGAATAACAGCATTTAGGCGCTCTTGTATAATGTCCATTTTATCCGTTCCTACATCCTTCATAAAAGTGGTTATACGAGCGTAACGTCCGGTACTATCAACAAAATTCTTTAGCATTCCTGAATTCCCTTTCGAATTTTTAGTAAAAGCGAATATAGAACTTTGTTCTTGTCCAGTAGGAAGTTGGTAATACTTTGGATTTCCTTTATAAAAAGCTTGTTTCGAGTATTTAACTAAATTGTTTACGGAAATTGGTTTTGATAATTCAGGAAAAGTTTCAATTGTTTCGTTTAGCTTTTCCATTTTTTTCAGAGTAGAGAGCTTCATAACACCTTTATCTCTTTTTGTGTCTACCAAAATTTCTAACGGCATAATCCCTCCAAACTCCTTCTCGAAAAACTTAATGTCTTTATAGAACTGTTTTCCTTTAGGCATGTCTTCAATTAAGCTTCCTGAAACTCTTATCATATAAAGACCAACCATGCTTAATATAATGATAACTACGGTTGTAATATAAATTGAAATTCGTTGGTGTCTTACGGTGCGCTCCATCCAATTTACTACATTTTCCATCCATTTTTTCTCAAGATGGTTCAGATGTTTCTTTTGTGGAAGAGGCATGAAACTATATAAAATAGGTATAATCAATAATGCTAATATGAAAATACTAATGATATTAATTGATGCTAAAATTCCAAACTCTCGTAATAGTTGACTTTTTACGAAAACGAACGTTGCAAATCCTGAAGCTGTGGTAATATTGGTCATTAACGTTGCGTTTCCAATTTTTGAAATCACACGTTGTAATGACTTAGCTTGATTACCATGTTTTTTAACTTCTTGCTGATATTTATTAATTAAGAATACTGCATTTGGAACACCAATAACAATAATTAAAGGAGGAATAAGGGCTGTTAAAACGGTAAGTTCATAACCGAGCAAACCGATAAAACCAAAGGCCCAAGTTACACCAATTCCTACTACTAGTAGGGTAATGAATGTAGCTCTGAAAGATCTAAAAAAGAAAAAGAATATAATCGCTGTGATGAGTAATGCACCTGCTACGAAGAGTAACATTTCATCCGCAATATTTTGAGAGTTCAATGTTCTGATGTAAGGCATACCTGAAATACGTACATCTAATTTATTGTCTTTTTCAAATTGTGCTACCTCGGGAATAAGATATTTGTTGATGAAATCGGCTCTTTCAGGAGTATTAACTATGTCTTTTTTGAGATAAATGGCTGTTTGAATCGTGCCCTCATCATTATATAGAATGTTTTTATAAAAAGGTAATTTGTCAAAAAGTTCACTCTTTATTTCTTCTATATCATCTTCAGTTGTTGGTTTTTTGTCAAGAAGTGGGGTAACTTCAAATTTACGTTCTTTTCTGTTAGCCTCGAGTTTTTTGATATCTGTTATAGATACAGTAAGTTCAACTTGCGGGTTATTATCTAGTTTTTTTGCAAGATCGTTCCAAGCATTGAACTTTTTTACATTGAAAACCGTGCTGTCCTTAATACCTAAGATGATAAGATTACCTTCTTCACCAAAAATTTCAAGAAATTTGTCATACTCAACATTCACTGGGTGATTCTCAGGTAGTAAGTTTGCTTCTGAGTAGGAAAATCGAATATTATGAGTTTGGGAGACTAAATATGCAGTAATACCAATAATTATAGCTAATACTAGGTAGCGATTTCGTAAAATAAATCCTGCGATTTTAGTCCAAAAAGTCATTCAAAAAAATTTGTGCAAAGGTAGGTTAAAAAGAGGTAATAGAACAAAAAAAAGAGTGTTGTAAACACTCTTCTTGAAAATTATTTCATTGAATTATACTGTCATAATTTCTTTTTCTTTAACAGTATACTTTTCGTCAATCTGTTTTACGTAATTATCAGTTAAATTTTGGATATCTGCCTCAGTATTTTTCTTCATATCATCCGAAACATCCAACTTTTTAATTTCGTTGTTTGCGTCTTTTCTAGCATTCCTAACACCAACTTTAGCATTTTCAGCTTCAGCTTTGGCTTGTTTTGCTAAATCACGACGACGTTCTTCTGTTAACGGTGGTACATTTATAATAATGTTTTCTCCGTTATTCATAGGGTTAAAACCTAAGTTAGCAACCATTATTGCTTTTTCAATTTCTTGCAGCATGTTTTTTTCCCAAGGTTGAATAGAAATTGTTCTAGCATCAGGTGTATTTACGTTCGCAACTTGACTCAAAGGAGTTGCAGATCCATAATAGTCAACTTGAACATTTGCTAACATTGCAGGCGAAGCTTTTCCAGCTCTAATACTACGTAATTCTTTCTCTAAATGAGAAATTGCACTATCCATTGCTTCTTTGGTGCTGTCTAATATAAAATCTATTTCTTCAGTCATTTTTAGAAAAATTTGTAAGTCGGGTTATTCATCCGATTTTATTTGTAATCAACTATTGTTCCAATTGGTTCCCCAGAAACTAATTTAATTAAATTTCCTTTTTTATTCATATCAAAAACAATAATTGGTAATTTATTTTCTTCACTAAGAGTAAAAGCAGTCATATCCATTACTTTTAAACCTTTTTCTATTACATCTTTAAACGTAATAGTTTCGAATTTAATTGCATCTTTATTTTTTTCCGGGTCGTCGTTGTAAATACCATCAACACGGGTCCCTTTTAAAATAGCATCCGCATCAATTTCGATGGCTCTTAAAACAGCTGCTGTATCAGTCGTAAAATATGGGTTACCTGTACCAGCACCAAAAATAACAACGCGTCCCTTTTCAAGATGTCTTATTGCTTTTCGCTTTATGTACGGTTCAGCAACTTCCTTAATTTCTAAAGCAGTTTGCATTCTTGTATATACACCTTCATCTTCGAGTGCGCTTTGCAAGGCCAAACCATTAATACAAGTTGCTAACATTCCCATATGATCTCCTTGAACTCTATCCATTCCATTAGCTGCACCAGCAACACCTCTAAAAATATTACCACCTCCAATTACAATGGCAACTTCGATACCTTTTTCAACTACTTGTTTAATTTCTAAGGCGTATTCTTTTAGTCTTTTTGGGTCAATTCCATAATCACGTTCCCCCATAAGGGCTTCTCCACTTAATTTTAGAAGTATTCTTTTGTATTGCATAGTTTTGTTGAAAGTTGTGCAAATATACAAATATTAGTAACAAAAAAACCTTGCCAAAAGGCAAGGTTTTTTACGAATTTATGTTCAATTAGAATTATCCTAAAGTAACTCTAACAAAGTTTTTAACTTCTACATTACCGTAAGAAGAAACATATTCAGCAACAGTTTTCTTCTCATCTTTAATGAAGTTTTGGTCCAACAAACACTGCTCTTGATCTAAAGTAGTGTTATCAGAAATAAATCTCTCCATTTTTCCTGGTAAGATTTTATCCCAGATTTTTTCTGGTTTACCTTCAGCTTTTAATTGCTCTTTAGCAGCTTCTTCAGCTTTAGCTAAAGCTTCGTCAGTTAACTGTAACCTAGAAACAAATTGAGGAACGTTCTTTAAAGTTTTACCTAAACGAACTAACTCTTCATTATCTTTAATGATAGCAGCAATTCTTGCATCAGTTTCAGCAGCAACGTACTCAGGAGAGAAATCTTTATATGATAAAGTTGTAGCTCCCATTGAAGCAGCTTGCATAGCTAAATCTTTAGTTAATTCAGCAGCTTTTTCAACTGGCTCAGTAATTCCAACTAAAGCAGCAATTTTACCAACGTGAGTATAAGATCCTACGTAAGGAGCTTCGATTCTTTCAAAAGAAGGAATTTCAATTTTCTCACCGATTACACCAGTTTGCTCGATTAATTTTTCAGCAACAGTGTTACCATCACCAAAATCAGCAGCTAAAAAGTCTTCTTTATTAGTAAAGTTAATAGCGATGTCAACAAATTGCTGAGCTAATTCTTTATAACTATCATTTTTAGCAACGAAATCTGTTTCACATGCTAAAACGATTGCTACACCATAAGTGTTGTCATCACTAACTTTAGCGATTGCTACACCTTCAGATGAATCACGATCTGCTCTTTTAGCAGCAATTTTTTGTCCTTTTTTACGTAAGATTTCAATTGCTTTATCGAAGTCTCCTTCAGCTTCTACTAAAGCTTTCTTACAGTCCATCATTCCTGCACCAGTAGTTTCTCTTAACTTTTTTACGTCTGCAGCGCTAATTTTTGACATTTTATGTTTTTTTATTAGTTGTATTAATAATTACAATGATATAATAAAATAAAGGTTTCAATATGATGAAACCTTTAAATTAAAATTTATTTAGCTTCTTCAGCTTTTGCTTCAGTAGTTTCTGCTTCTTTATCAGTTTTAGCCTTTTCCTTGTCAGCTTTTCTTTCAGCTAAACCTTCAGAAATTGCTTCAGTAACATAAGATAAAACTTTGTCGATTGATTTAGAAGCATCATCATTTGCAGGAATTACAAAATCAATCGGTCTTGGATCTGAATTTGTATCAACCATTGCAAAGATTGGAATGTTTAATTTTTGTGCTTCAGCAACAGCAATGTGTTCTTTTTTTACATCAATTACGAATAACGCACCTGGTAAACGAGTCATGTCAGAAATAGAACCTAAGTTTTTCTCTAACTTTTCACGTTGACGGTTGATTTGTAATTTCTCTCTTTTAGATAAAGCATCAAAAGAACCATCTTGCTTCATTCTATCGATAGAAGCCATTTTTTTTACAGCTTTACGAATAGTTACGAAGTTAGTTAACATACCACCTGGCCATCTTTCAGTAATGTAAGGCATGTTTACTGATTTTGCTTTTTCAGCAACGATATCTTTAGCTTGTTTCTTAGTAGCAACGAATAAGATTTTACGTCCTGAGTTTGCTATTTTTTGTAAAGCTGCAGTAGCTTCGTCAATTTTAGCTGAAGTTTTATACAAGTCAATGATGTGAACACCATTACGCTCAGTATAAATGTAAGGAGCCATGTTAGGGTTCCACTTTCTAGTTAAGTGACCGAAGTGTACTCCGTTTTCTAATAATTCTTGAATGTTTGCCATTTTAAAAAAATGTGTTTACGTTCTGTTTTCGCAATATTTCAGTAGTTATTAAGTCTGAAATATTTAGATACTAAACTGTTAATTAATAATATACTCTTATAAATAACAGTCTCAAAACATTTAAATGATGCCGAAATAAATTCAGCATAAATATTAACGTTTAGAGAACTGGAATTTCTTACGTGCTTTCTTCTGACCGAATTTCTTACGCTCAACCATTCTTGGATCACGAGTTAATAATCCTTCTGGCTTTAATACTGCTTTGTGCTCTTCATTGATTGACACTAAAGCTCTGGTAATAGCTAAACGAATTGCTTCAGCTTGTCCAGTTACACCACCTCCATAAACATTTACTTTGATGTCATAAGAATTTAAGTTCTCAGTTAACATTAAAGGTTGTTGAACTTTATATTGTAAAGTTGGAGTAGTGAAGTAGTTATTTAATTCTCTCTTGTTGATAGTAATGTTTCCATTTCCTTCAGAAACATATACACGAGCAACAGCTGTCTTTCTTCTACCGATTTTGTGAACTGTATCCATTATTTAAGATCGTTAAGGTTAATAGATTTTGGCTTTTGAGCTTCTTGTCCGTGCTCAGTACCAGTGTATACGTATAAATTTCTAAATAACGCGCTACCTAATTTGTTTTTAGGTAACATTCCTTTTACTGCTTTTTCTACTAATCTTGTAGGATCTTTTTCGAAAATTTCTTGCGCAGTAAGCGATCTTTGTCCTCCTGGATAACCAGTGTGACGTAAGTAAGTTTTGTTAGTCCACTTACTTCCTGTTAATTTTACTTTGTCTGCATTAATGATAACTACGTTATCACCACAGTCAACGTGTGGAGTGTAGTTAGGTTTGTGCTTACCTCTAATAAGTTTTGCAACTTTAGAAGCTAAACGACCTAATGACTGCCCGTCCGCATCAACTAAAACCCACTCTTTGTTTACAGTAGCTTTGTTAGCCGATACCGTTTTGTAACTTAATGTGTTCATACACGATTTAGTTTTTGTCTGTTAATAATTTTATTTATTTCCTTAAAAAAGGAGTGCAAATTTACAATTAATTATTTATCTGACAAATAGTAAGTTGCTTTTGTTTTAATTTGTTAAATCGAGATTTTAAATTAACATATTATTAAGAGAATTTGGCGGTACTTTTGAAAACAGATTAAAAAGTACTAATGAGAGTCAGAAAATTACTTCCTTTTCTCGTACTGTTTCTATTTCAAAATGCATTCAGTCAAGAGAATTCGAATACTACTGTAGTTCCGAAGAAGATATACACTACCAAAAAAATGATAACACTCCCAAAGATTGATGGTGTAATTACTGATAAGGCTTGGGATCATTTAGATTGGGGAGGAAACTTTACACAAAAAGTTCCTGATGAAGGTAAAGCGCCCACTTATGATACTAAATTTAAAATAGGTTATGATGAAAAGTATTTATATGTAGCCTTAAGAGCTTTCGATGATGAGCCTGAAAAAATTGAAGAGCGTCTTTCTAGAAGAGATGGTTTTGCTGGGGATAGAATAAATGTTATCATCGATAGTTATCACGATAAACGTACAGCTTTTGTTTTCACTGTAACAGCCGCTGGTGTAAAAGGAGAGGAATTGGCTACTCAAAATGGACAAGATTGGGATGCAAGTTGGAATCCAATTTGGTATACAGATGCTGTTGTAGATGATAAAGGTTGGACAGCGGAAATGAAAATACCTTTAACTCAGTTGCGTTTTGGTAAATCTGAAGAGCAAATTTGGGGATTGAACATCAATAGAACTTTATTCAGAAAACAAGAAAGATCCCTTTGGCAAAGAATTCCAAATGAGGTTTCGGGATTTATTAGTGAAGCTGGAGAGTTGCACGGATTAAAAGGATTGAAGTCGCAAAAGCAATTGGAAATCCAGCCATTTACAGTTTTTCAATATGACACCTATGAGAAGGAAGGAAGTAATCCTTTCAGAGATGGTAGTGATTTTAGTGTTAATGCAGGTTTAGATGCGAAAATTGGAATTACAAATGATTTAACGCTGGATTTAACGGTAAATCCTGATTTTGGTCAAGTTGAAGCGGATCCAGGAGCAATTGCTTTAGATGGATTTCAAATTTTCTTTAATGAACAGCGTCCTTTTTTCGTAGAGAATAAAAATATTTTTGATTTCCGTTTTGCTAATGGGCCAGATAATGTTTTCTATAGTAGAAGAATTGGTAGAGCTCCACAAGGTAGCGTGAGTTTAGCAGATAATGAATTTGCGGATGTTCCTATAAATACAACAATTTTAGGTGCTGCAAAGTTTTCAGGGAAAACAAAAGATGGCTGGTCGATTGGGGTTTTAGAAACAGTTACTTCCAACGAATATGCGGAAATAGATAACAATGGTAATAGGAGAGAGGAACTTGTTGAGCCGTTAACCAATTATTTTGTAGCAAGAGTTCAGAAAGATTTTAATGAACGAAACAGTTACATAGGTGGTATTTTTACATCAACAAACAGAAATCTAACAGACGATTTAAGTTTTCTGAGAAAGAATGCTTACACAGGAGGTTTAGATTTTCGTCATGAATGGCACAATAGAGATTATTATATTCAAAGTAATGTTGTGGCTAGTCATGTTACAGGTAGTAAAGAAGCGATTCAAGCAACACAAGAATCTTTAACGCATTTATTTCAAAGAGTAGACGCAAGTCATGTTGAAGTTGATCCTAATAGAACTTCATTAACAGGTACTGGAGGTCGAGTTTTTGGAGGGAAACGAGGTGGAGGAAACTGGAGATATTGGGCTGGAGTGAATTGGCGTTCTCCTGAGTTAGAGTTGAATGATGTTGGGTTTTTAAGACAAGCAGATGAAATTAGACAGTTTGCAAGTATTCGATACCTATGGCAGGTTCCAACTAAAACATATAGGGATGCAAGTGTTCGATTCCGTCAATTATCTTCTTTTGATTTTGAGGGGAATTATAATCGTATGGAATATAGTCTTCAAGGAAACATCAACTGGATTAATAATTGGTGGACAGAATTAGAATTAGTGCATAAACCAAGAATATTTATCAATACATTTTTAAGAGGAGGGCCAAGATGGCGTTATTCTGAAGAGAATTTCATGGTCTTATTTTTTGGTTCAGATCAGAGTAAGAAGTTTAACTTTAGAACGGGATATATTAAAAGTGGAACAGAACAAAACAATTTCTCTTTTACAAGATATGTATTAGGATTTAATTATCAGCCTTTTGATTCTTTTAGTGCCTCCGTAACAACTGAGTTTACTGAAAATCCTAATAAGACTCAATATGTAGGCGAAGCAGATTTTGGTTCTGTTAAGAGATATCTTTTAGGAAATATCGACCAAAAAACTTGGAGTACAACACTGAGGTTAAATTATAGTATCAATCCTAATTTGTCTATTCAGTATTATGGACAACCATTTATTTCTAGAGGTAGATATAATAATTTTAACTACGTAAATAATTCTATTGCTAAAGATTTAAATGAGAGAGTAACTTGGTATGATGATAATCAAATTCAACAAGCACCAGGAGGAGATTATTTAGTTGATGAGGATAGAAACGGTGTTGTTGATTATCAATTTTCTGATCCTAATTTCTCATTCGTACAGTTCCGTTCTAATTTAGTTGCTCGATGGGAATACATTCCGGGATCTGAGTTATTTTTAGTTTGGGCACAGGGAACTACTGGAAATGTAGATTCTGATAGATCTTTATTAGGAGGATTGAATAATCAAATTTTAGATAATACTTTAGAAAATACATTTTTAATCAAGGCCACATACAGATTCATGTAGAAAGTTATGATTAAAGATAATAAAAAAGCCATCGAAATTTCGATGGCTTTTTTATTTGTATTTTATAATAATTCTATTCTACTTTTTGATCTAGTAAATCAAAGAATTGATTTAAACGAGGTAAAATAATAATTTTTGTACGTCTGTTTTTAGCTTTATTAGCTGGAGTGTCATTTGTTGCTAAAGGAATATAGCTACTTCTACCTGCAGCAATTAAACGCTCAGGAGCAACTTCATATTTGTTTTGTAGTTCTCTTACAATTGCTGTAGATCTTCTAACACTTAAATCCCAGTTATCTTTTAAAGCAGAGTTCTCAGCAATTGGTGTATTGTCAGTATGACCTTCAATCATAACATCCATTTCAGGTTGTGCATTTACAACGGTAGCAACTTTTTTAAGAACTTTTGATGCTTTATCTGTAATTGTATAGCTTCCGCTCTTAAATAATAACTTATCAGAAATAGAGATAAATACTACAGTTTTCTCAACATTAACCTCTATATCTTCGTCATCAATTCCATCTTGTAATTCTTTCTTTAAATGGAAAGCAACAACTAAGTTAAGAGAGTCCTTTTTAGAAGCTGCAGCTCTAATTTTATTGATGTATTTATCTTTCTTGCTTAATTGAGCTAATGTTTCCTTGATGTTATCGTTAGCTCCTTTAGTAAGAACTGTTAAGTTTTCAACTTGTTGAATAGTATTTTCTTTATCCTTTTTCAGTTCTTCGATTCTCGACTCTAAATCTTTTGATCTGTCTTGATACTTATCTTTTTCTACTAAACATTTAGTCAAGTTAGTTTTTACTGTTAACAATTCATCTTTAGTTTGTTCGTGTTTCGCTTTTAATGCTTCAAGTTCTTTATTAGCAGCACAAGACACTAACAAAATAGTGGCTGATACAAATAATACTATTTTTTTCATCATATTTTATAGTTATTGGTAAGATACAAATTTAACAAAATGATTAAACTATGAGGTTATCTTAACGCTATTTTAGCGCAGATTACTTTATTTTTGTTAAATAAACTTAAATCAAACATGTTAAGACAATACCAATTACTTTCAATTTTTTTATTTATAGTTTTTTATGCCTGTAAATCTGAAGAGAAAGATGTTTATTCAAAATTAAGAGGAGATGTTTTTGGTACAACCTATACTATTGTCTATAAAGATAATCAGAATTATCAAGAAGAGATAAATGAGGTCTTCAAAGCTTTTAATAATTCCTTATCTACATACATTCCAAATTCGATAATTTCAAAAGTTAATAATAATGAAGGTTCTGTTATTGTTGATGAATACTTTGTCGAAGCTTTTGAAAAAGCCAAAAGAATTTACAAGGAGACAGATGGTTTTTTTGACCCAACGATTGGTAAGTTAATTAATGCTTACGGTTTCGGTTCTGGAAAAGAAAAGAAGGATTTAATACAAGAAGAAATTGATTCATTAAAAAAGTTAATGGGTTTTGATAAAATTGTTCTTGTTGAAAATAAAGTTCTAAAACCAAATGATATTGAATTTAATGTAAATGCATTTGCTAAAGGTTTAGGAGTTGATGTAGTAGGTAGGTTATTAGAAAGTAAAAATATTCAGGATTACCTTGTTGAAATTGGAGGTGAGATTAGAGCGAGAGGGAAAAGTCCAAGAAATTCTTTGTGGAAAGTGGCAATCGATGATCCTAATACAGATGGTTCAAGAAGTCAATCAAGAACAATTGAGTTAAACAACCAATCGATGGCAACTTCTGGAAATTATAGAAAGTTTAAATTAAATAGTAATGGGGAGAAAGTAGTGCATACTGTAAATCCGAAAACAGGTTTAGCGCAAGAAAATAATTTGTTAAGTGCTTCTGTTTTAATTGAAGGTGATTGTGCTGACGTTGATGCTTATGCTACTGCATTTATGGCAATGGGATTAGAGCAAACAAAAGCTTTTTTAACAAGTCATCCGGAATTGAAAGTAGTATTGTTATATGCTAATAAAGAAGGGGAAATTCTTGAGTTTGCTAATTAATTTTTATAGCAAACAGGCAGGATTTCTGTTTCGTCTAGTGCATATTTTTTCACCAAGTCAGAAGGTATTTTATTTGAGTATTTAATTTCTTCAACTTGAAATCCTGCCGAGCGAAGTTTGTCAAAGTAATCCATGCCGTAAATTCGAACATGATCGTATTGTCCAAATATTTTTGCACGTTCTTTTGGATTCGTAATTGAATCGTCTTCAAAAGTATTTGCTCTTTCAATTTCTTGTGGGACTTGGAAAATTCCATATCCACCAGGTTTCATGACTCTGAATAATTCTTGCATTGCTTTTTTGTCATCAGTAACATGTTCAAACACATGATTACAAAAAATAATATCGAAAGAATTGTCTTCAAAAGGTAAATCGCAAATATCAGCTTTTACATCTGCTAAAGGAGATTCAATGTCTGATGTTAAATAGTCTAAATTATCTTGATGTCTAAATCTACTATAGAAACACTGCTCAGGAGCGATATGTAATAGTTTTTTCTTCTCTTTAGATGTGAAGAAATCCGTTTCATTCTTTAAATACAACCACATTAAACGGTGTCTTTCAAGCGATAATGTAGAAGGGGAAAGCACATTTTTACGTTGTATTTCATATCCATAAGGAAGCATTTTTCTGAACGATTTTCCATCAATTGGATCAGTAAATCTCTTCCCTTTTAACCAAAAAGTTAGGAAAGATCTTACCGGATAACTTAACTTAATAAGTAACGGTCGTGGAATGGTGTTTAATATGGATTGAAAAATAGACAATTTAAAGAACTAAAGGTTGTTGTCTGAATTCATTTTCTTCATCGCTTTCAATACCTAAAGCTTCATAAATGTATTGGAAAGTAGAAAGTAATTCTGGCTTTCCGTCTACAATTGCAACATCATGTTCGAAGTGCGCAGAAGGTTTTCCGTCTAAAGTAGTAATCGTCCAGCCATCTTTATGATGTCTGATTTTTTGTGTTCCCATATTTGTCATAGGCTCAATTGCTACAACCATTCCTTCAACGAATTTTTTTCCTCTTCCTCTTCTTCCGTAGTTCGGCATTTCAGGGTCTTCGTGCATCGTTTTACCAATTCCATGACCAACTAATTCACGAACTACACCATAACCATGTTTTTCTGTAAACTGTTGAATAGCATAACCAACATCTCCAACTCTATTACCCACTTTAAACTCACGAATACCAACGTATAAACTTTCTTTAGTAACGTCTAATAATTTTTGAGTTTCTGGAGCGATTTCTCCTACTGGGAATGTATAAGCATGATCTCCGTAGTAATCGTTTAATATAGCGCCACAATCAATAGAGATAATATCTCCTTCAACTAAAGGAGTGTTATTCGGGATTCCATGAACGACCTGAGAGTTAGGACTCATACAAAGTGTATTTGGAAAGTCGTATAATCCTAAAAAACCAGGAATAGCTCCTTGCTCTCTAATGAACTCTTCCGCTAACTTATCTAAATACAAACTAGTAACGCCAGGTTTTACTTCTTTTGCAAGCATTCCTAGAGTTTTAGAAACCACCAACGCACTTTGGCGCATTAATTCTATTTCTTCTTTAGTTTTTTGTATGATCATAACCTAAAAATAAGAATGCAAATATAGCGTGTATTCCTCAAAAAAGTAAAGGTATCATCCTATTTTTCATAAGCATGTTTGTATCCTTTTTCTGACAGGATTAAAAGCATGTCTTGCTCAAGTGAAGCTCCATCCACTGTATGTTCTACAAATCGTCCAATTTCTTTTCCGTTCTTGTAGAAAATAAAAGTAGGAACTCTTTCAATATCATATCCTTTTTCAATTCCGTTTGCGGTTTTTTCACGATTGACAGTAACTAAATCCAGTTTATTGTAATCAAATCCAGCCTCGTCTAAAATCTTGTAGAAGTTAGGCGTTTCTCTTCGGCTATCATCACACCAAGTTCCCATGAAACCTTTGATGGTAATGTTTTCTAAAAGAGGTTTTAGTTTGTTTACAACGCTTTTATCAGTTTCGTAATACTCGTAGTAGTCATTAAACCATTCGCTTCCATATGGTTCTTGTTGAAAGTCATTTTTAGTAGCATATCCAACCAAATTTCCATCTGCGTTTTTCGTTGCTTTAGGTTTGGTTTGGTTGTTTGCTAATTTTTGACTTGAAGCACATGCGGCTAATACGACTATTGAGACTAATAAAAGTGTTTTTTTCATTTTGAATTTAAACTAACGAATGTTGTGTCATTTCTTCTGGTTGTTCAACTCCAATTAATTTTAAAATTGTTGGAGCCATGTCGCCTAAAATACCATTTTTAATTGACTTCAATTCTTTATCAACTAAAATTAACGGAACTGGATTCGTAGTGTGAGCCGTATTTGGAGAACCGTCTGGATTAATCATTGTTTCACAGTTTCCATGATCTGCAATAACCAGAGTAGTGTAGTCGTTTTCTAAAGCGCTAGTGATAATTTCATTCGCACATTGATCTACAGCTTCACAAGCTTTTACAGCAGCGTCAAAATCACCCGTGTGTCCAACCATATCACCATTAGCAAAATTTAAACAAACAAAGTCAACCTCACCTTTTTCGAGTTCGGGAATAATAGCATCCTTTATTTCGAAAGCACTCATTTCTGGTTTTAAGTCGTAGGTTGCAACTTTTGGAGAAGGACACAGAAGTCTTTTTTCTCCTTCAAATTCTTTTTCCCTTCCACCAGAAAGGAAAAATGTAACGTGTGGATATTTTTCAGTTTCAGCAATACGAATTTGTTTCTTTCCTGCGTTTGCTAAAACTTCACCTAATGTATTTTCAATGTTCTTATTATCGTAAATAACTTTAATTCCCTTAAAAGTATCATCGTAGTTAGTCATTGTAACGTAGTACAATGGTAACTTCTTCAGGTTTTGTTCTGGAAAATCTTTTTGGTTTAAAGCTTGTGTTAATTGACGTCCACGATCAGTTCTAAAGTTGAAGAAAATCACAACATCATCTTCTTTGATTGTCGCTTTTGGTTGGTTATTCTCATCAACCATAATAATCGGTTTGATAAATTCATCAGTCACATTTTCAGCATAACTCTTTTCAATACTTTCCAATGCATTTGTAGAATTTTCTCCTTCACCATTAACTAAAGCATTATAAGCTAAAGCAACTCTTTCCCAACGATTATCTCTATCCATTGCATAATAACGACCAGTAATAGTAGCTAATTCTGCTGACGTCGAACTCATGAAAGTTTTGATATCATTTATAAACCCTTTTCCAGATTTTGGATCAGTATCTCTTCCGTCAGTAAAAGCATGTAGATAAACATTTTCTATTCCGTAATCATCTGCTGCAGTAATTAATCCTTTTAGATGATTAATATGTGAGTGAATTCCACCATCAGAAACTAAACCTAATAAGTGAATAGTTTTATTGTTTTGTTTTGCAAATTCAAAAGTATCAACTAACACTTTTTCAGAAGCTAATGTATTATCTTCAATAGCTTTATTGATTTTTGCTAAGTTTTGATAAACAATTCTTCCAGCTCCTAAATTGATATGTCCAACTTCAGAATTTCCCATTTGTCCAACAGGAAGACCAACGTGTTCTCCGTCTGTTCTTAATTCTGAATGAGGATACTTTTCATATAAAGAATCAATAAAAGGGGTATTTGCTTTGTCAACTGCAGATACTTTTGGGTCAGGTGAAATTCCCCAACCGTCTAAAATCATTAAAATAACTTTCTTGTTCATTAGATTTCGTTTGAAAAGTAAAAGTAGTAAAGATTTAGAACCTAATACTAAAATTTAACGAAACCGATTGCGAGTTTTAATAAGTTTAGAATTTAATTTCTTCTCTAAAATTTTAACTGAATCAAGAAATAAGCAATTCCCATAGCAATTATAGAAAGTCCGATTGCGTTAATAATTAATTTTCTCTTGTTTTCTAATTGTAATCTTTTTCTAATTGAATCTAATTCTTCTTCCGTAGCCTTGTTTTTAAAAACCAAACGGTCTGATGGTGATGAATAATTTGTGTGCTCTTTCATTTTTTTAAAAGCACTTTTTCGTTCTCTTTTGTTGTTTTTTAGACTGCTGATCATAGCAGATACTGATCCTCCAAATCCCATAGCAATTAATTTTGAATTTACTTATTAGTAGGTAAACTGTTAAAAATGTTACGTTTAAAAAGTTGAAGTGTTAATTTTTAAATATGATTTTGGCGTGTCAATTTTATTCGTAAATTTGCACCCCCAAAAAAACAACGTAATGTTTGTGACTTTTTTAGAGGAATTGTTTCAAACACTAGTGTAAGTAAAGAATAAATAAAAGTACAATACAAGATGAAATTATTTAAAATTATCCCTGCACTTGTTTTAGTGTGTTTAAATATTCAGTTTGCCTTTGCTCAAGAGGTTTCAAAGGAAGATAGAAAACAAATTAAAACTCAAGAAGAAGAAATCAGAGTAAACGAAGATATGCTAGTTTCTGGAGTAAAAGGTTTGTCAAGAATCAAAAGTCGTTTAGAAAAAGATAAAAGTAAAAAGAGAATTTCTCAAGCAGAAGTTGAAAGAAAAGAAAAAATTATTAGAAATGTAGAGTCACGCCTTTCATCTCTTCAGAGTAAAATCACAGAGCAAAAACTAGAGTTACGTGATTTTAAAAAGAGTTTAAAAATTAATGTTGTAGAAGAAAGTGATATTGAAGTAGCTGAAAAAGTAGTTATCGAAGATGAAACTGCATCTGATATCAAAGAAAGAGAAGAAAAACTTGAGTTAGCGAAACAAAAATTAGCTCAACAGATAAAGGAGAGTGAGGAAGCTTTCAAAAGACAGCAAGAAGCGCTAAGGAAAAAGAATGAGGAATTATCTAAACTAGATAATAAGTTAAAGGCCGAAAAGAAAGCGATTCAAGATAAGCTAACTGAAGAGAACAGACAGAAGATAATGGAGTATGAAGATGATATTAGTGTAAATGAGGAAATACTTGTTAGCGGAAGAGAAGGTTTAAAAAGAAAGAAAGAAAAGTTAGAGGCAGCTAAGAACGATGGTTCATTAACAAAAGAATCAATAGCTAGACGTTCGTCAGTAATCGAAAGAATTGAGAAAAGATTAAATAATATAGAAAGAGAGATAGAAACTAAAAAAGAAGCTATTAAAAAGCTAAAAGGAGCTTAGTTTTCAAAATTGTTAGAACCAAAAAAGGCTGATATCTACATATCAGCCTTTTTTTATTTACCATACTTTTTAATGGCTTCTTTTATTTTTTGAATTCTATTTTCTGGGTCAGGATGTGTACTTTGAAATTCTGGGGTTCTATTTGGTCCTGCAGCAGCTTTAAGAACCTCCATAACATTAATTAAATATCTTGGTTCGTAACCCGCATCGAGCATTAATTTTACACCTAATTCATCACTTTCTAATTCATCGCCTCTACCATTTTTAAGTAACGTACTTTGTCCAACATTGTTAGCCATTTCTCCTAAATCAGCGCCAACTGAGGCTCCCATTGTAATTAACTTCCAAAAATTAGCTTCACTAATACGCTCATTAGAATGTCTTCCTAAAACATGTCCTATTTCATGACCTAACACTCCCGCTACCATATCTTCACTGATTCTACCTGAATTATCGGTAAGTCTAGAAAGTAAGGCATATGTAATGAATATTTGTCCACCAGGTAAAGCAAAAGCATTTATTGTTCTGTCGTCTCTTAGTAAATGAAATTCGTAATTATATTCAGACTTTTTTGCCATAGAATTATCAACTAATCGTTTACCTATTTTGTCAATATAAACTTGATAATCGTTGTTTGGATGCAAACCTCCGTGTTGATTTGCCATAGCAGGAGCTTGTTGCAGTCCGATAGCAATTTCTTGCTCAGCGCTCAAACTAATGGTCTGTACTTTTCCTGTGTATGGATTTTCCTGACGTTGACTACATTTTCGTAAATAAGCAAAGGCAACAATTATTAAACCAATTAACAGGCGGAATTTCAAACCTCCTCTTCTCATTTCTTCTTATTTTTTGAGTTACTTGTAAAGATACAAAAATGAAAAAATTAAAGGTTATTAATTTTCAAATGAGTATTTTTATGCTTACAAACAACCTTAAGATTTTTAACTTATGAATACTCACTTTGAGCTTAATGAGGTTACTAAGAAGTTGCCAAAACATTTGCACAAGTTTGTGGTAAAGCAGCCTTATGATGAATATACTCCTCAGAACCAAGCTGTATGGCGATATGTAATGAGAATGAATGTTGATTATTTAAGCAAGGTTGCACATGGTTCATACATTGAGGGATTGAAAAAAACAGGTATTTCAGTTGATACTATTCCCAAAATGGAAGGTATGAATAGAATTTTAAAAGAAATTGGTTGGGCTGCTGTGTCTGTTGATGGTTTTATTCCTCCGAATGCTTTTATGGAATTTCAGGCATATAACGTGTTGGTTATAGCTTCCGATATGAGAACTATTGATCATATAAAATATACTCCAGCTCCAGATATTATTCACGAAGCTGCAGGTCACGCACCAATTATTGCAAACCCTGAATATGCGGAGTACTTAAGAAGGTTTGGTGAAATAGGAGCAAAGGCAATTTCATCGGCACGAGATTATGAAATGTATGAAGCTATTCGATTGCTTTCTATTTTAAAAGAGAATCCAAATTCTACACAAAAAGAAATCAATGAAGCTCAAGAAAAAGTGGAATGGTTACAAGATAACATGGGTGAACTTTCTGAAATGTCTCAGATTAGAAATTTACATTGGTGGACCGTTGAGTATGGTTTGATAGGAACTTTAGAAAACCCAAAAATATATGGAGCAGGATTATTATCTTCCATAGGAGAAAGTAAATGGTGTATGCAAGATGCGGTAAAAAAATTACCATATACTTTAGAAGCTTCAAATGTGTCTTTTGATATTACGAAACCACAACCACAGTTATTTGTTACTCCAGATTTCGCACATTTAAGTCTTGTATTAGAACAGTATGCAAACACCATGGGAATTCGAAAGGGTGGATTAAGTGGAATTAATAAGTTAATAGATTCTCAAAGTGTAGGTACTATTGAGTTGTCAACTGGAGTTCAAATATCGGGTGTTTTCACAAATGTTATTACGGATGCTAATAACAAACCTATTTACATTCAAACTACTGGAGAAACAGCTCTTGCTAATAGAGATAAAGAGTTAATTGGTCATGGAACTAATTATCATAAAGAAGGTTTCGGAAGTCCGATAGGAAAGTTAAAAGGAATCAATATTCCTATTGAAAATATGAGTCCGAGAGACCTAGAAGCATACGGAATTTATGAAGGCGAGAAAGTAAGTTTAGAGTTTGAAGGTGGTGTAAAAGTTGAAGGAGAGGTAATTACTGGAACAAGAGATTTAAGAGGAAGAATCCAATTGATATCTTTTAAGAACTGTACCGTTACTTATTTTGATACTGTTCTATTTCATCCAGATTGGGGAATTTATGACATGGCTGTTGGTGTTGAAGTTGTTTCAGCGTATGCGGGGCCTGCTGATGTTAACTCTTACGGTGATATTGGAAAAGTTTCAGAAACTAAAACACACAAAATTAATTACTCTGATTCAGATTGTGAGTTGTATAGTTTATATAACCAAGTTCGACAAATGAGAGAGAATAATTCGGTTACAGAAGAAGCAGTTTTAGGAACTTTTGCTCTAATTCAAGAGAAATTTAGTAGTGATTGGTTGTTGGCATTAGAATTGTATGAGTTAGCAGAAGAAAAAGGATATGAGATTCAGCATGAGATTAAAACATATTTAGATGAACTTAAAGTTGATGAAGAATATACAAGTTTAATCGATGATGGTTTATCTATAATCCATAAAGAACAAGTAGTTTAAAAAATGAAATTATTTAATTTATTATTTAGAAAGAAAAATATGGCAAATGAAATTCAAGAGTACCTAGATAAAGGTGCCGTTGTATTAGATGTTAGAACTTTAGGAGAATGGAATGAAGGACATAGTGAAGGAGCAAAGCATATTGTTTTAGATACAATTCCTAATAATGTAGAAGAAATTAAATCTTGGAATAAACCTGTAATTGCAGTTTGTAGAAGCGGAGGAAGAAGTGGACAAGCAACTGAGTTTCTTCAAGGTCATGGAGTTGATATTATCAATGGAGGACCTTGGGGTAATGTTGATCAATATTTATAAGATATTTTAATAATTGCGAAAAAAAGATGCTTTGTAGCATCTTTTTTTGTTTTTTAAAACATTTTAAACTTTTTTTGTAGTCGAAAAATAAAAAAGTTAGCTATGAAATTTATTCAACAATTTTGCCTAATTATTGGGCTCTTGTTAACAATAACAGTTTGCGCTCAAAAGAAAATTCAAATAGGTCTTCATGGGGGTTTAAATTATTCTTCACTTAGGTTTGAGGATGAGAATGTATTTGAACACGATTCTGAAATAGATTACCTATCAGGATTGAACGCAAATTTCTATTTTGATTCTAATTGGTCAATTCAAACAGAAGTTAATTATGAAAGAAAACGCGTAAGTGTTTTTTCTCCTGAGTTTGTTTTAAATGGACAACTTATAAACAGTTATAGGATATATGATTTGTATGAATTTATTACTATCCCGTTAACAGTTCAGTATGATTTCAGAGAGAAGAATTCATTTTACGTGAAAGCAGGGGTGTTTGCTTCTGTTTTTCTAAAAGCAAGAGAAAAGATTAATAATCGTGAGTGGAGTGGGGATTTATCACAGTATTTTTCAAAGTTAGATTCAGGAGTATCTTTTGGAGTTGGAAAACTTTTTGATATCAGTGAGCACTTTTGTTTTTTTCTTGAGTTAAGGAATCATTTAGGAATTAAAAACATAGAAAGTGAAGCACATTTCGATTATACAAAAACAAATTCTTTAGCTTTTATAATGGGCTGTAAATTTGAAATCTAAAAATTTATAAAAGAGAATTCTTTTTTGAGTTGCTCTTTTTTTAATGTTAGTTTTTCCAAAAACTTCTGATGTGCTTCTGAGTTAGGATTAAAAGGTTTGTGAGTTAATCCTTTTTGGATTTCTTCAACTCTTTTCATAGTTGATAATGAAGATGCATTAAACCAACTATACACGAATTTTTCCCAGATATAATGAATAGCAGTTTGGTTGGGATGGATCATATCTTCTTTATAAAAGCGATAATCACGGAGTTCGTCCATCATAATTTCATAAGAAGGAAAATAATGAATGTTTTTTCTTGGTTCGATGACGTTGTGAATTCCAGCAATTAAATGCGATTTACTTTGTTGATTTTGAATAAAACCATCTTTTATATGTCGTACTGGAGAAACCGTGAAAATTATGGAAGCTTTAGGGTTTATTGATCGAATTAAAGCTGTTATACTTTCTACGCTTTCAGTTACTTCATCAACCGATAGCAGTTCTTTTAAAAATTGCTTTTGCGGAATCTTATGACAGTTTGCAACTATCATATCAGAACTAATGTATCTATAGACCCAAGCAGTTCCTAGGGTGATTATAATGTGCGTTGAATTGGTAAGTTGTTCTTTAGCTATTTTTACTGATGTATTTAAATTTTTAAGCAGTTCTTCTTTAACATTATTGCTTAATTGAGAATGTGCATCAAAACAATGCCAACGTTCATTTAATTCGAATATATCTTCTTCTGTATATTCTTTAGCGTTAATTGAGTTTAAAATTAAATGTTCAATAGCCTTTGGATGAAACAGAATACCCAATGGGTTTTGAGTTGATTGAAACTTATAATATGAAAGTTTATTTCCAATGTTTTCTGAGAAACAAGAACCTAAAAGGAACAACTTAGAAGTATAGTCAATTTGATGATGAACTTCTTTTTTAAGTGGTATTTGAGTTTGTAGATTCATGTAAAGAGTTTAAATCAATTTAGTTTTTGATACTACAATTCCATCTTCATCACAATAAATATAGTGACCAGGAGTAAAATCTATATCGGCAAAAGAGACTTTAATATTTACTTCTCCCTCAGGAATTTTTATACTTTTTCTCGGTGTCGTATTCAATGCTTTTACACCGATATTCATCGTTGCTATTTCTCTGCTATCACGAATACAACCAAAAATAACAACTCCGTTCCAATTATTCTCTATCCCCATTGAAGCTAAACTATCACCCATAAGAGCACAATTTAATGATCCACCACCATCAACAACTAAAACCTTTCCAGTTCCGTCAGAATTAAGAGTTTGTTTTACTAATGGGTTCTTTTCAAAACATTTTACAGTTACAATTTCACCATGAAAGTTCTTCTTAGCACCATAATCTTTAAATCCAATTGGAGTGGCAACTTGAATTACATCAATAAAATCATCACATAAATCGGCTGTATAAATTTCCATAGGGTTGATTTTGGAATAAAACTAAACAAAAAAACCAACTTTTCAGTTGGTTTCTAATATGTGTTTTAAACTATATAATCTTTAGCGCGTTCTAATGCTTTCGGAATACCTCCTGGATTTTTACCACCAGCTGTAGCGAAGAAGTTTTGTCCACCACCACCTCCGTGGATAAGTTTTCCTAATTCTCTAACTACTTTACCTGCATCATAACCTCTCTCATTTGCTAGTTCTTTAGAAACATAACAAGTTAACATTGCTTTTTCTTTAGACGGTGAAGTGGCAAATAATACGAAAAGGTTATCAACTTCTCCTCCCAATTCAAACATGATGTTTTTAATACTTCCTTGATCTAAATCTACTTTTGTAGCTAAAAAGTTTACGCCATTTATTTCAGTGATTTGATTTTTTAAATCACCTTTCATGTTTTTGGCTTTATCTTTTAGTAATTGTTCAATTTGCTTCTTTAATGCAGCATTTTCATCTTGTAATGAACTAACTGATTTAGCTACATCTTTTGGGTTTTTAAGTAAAGCTTTTACTTCTGAGAAATTACGTTCTACATTTTCGAAGTATTCTCCTACAGCAACATTTGTAATGGCTTCAATACGACGAATACCTGCCGCAACAGCTCCTTCTGATTTTATTTTGAAATACCAAATATCTCCCGTTTGTTGAACATGTGTTCCTCCACACAATTCCATTGATTGTCCGAAACGAATTGCTCTTACACTATCTCCATATTTTTCTCCAAATAATGCAATAGCTCCTTCATCAATGGCTTGTTGCATTGGAATATTTCTCTTTTCCTCTAATGGCAAGTTTTCACGAATTCTAGCATTTACAAATTCTTCAATTTCTGTAAGTTGATCTTTGTCTACTTTAGAGAAATGAGAAAAGTCAAAACGTAAATAATCTGGACTAACTAATGATCCTTTCTGCTCAACATGCGTTCCTAAAATTGTACGTAGAGCTTGGTGTAATAAGTGTGTTGCAGTATGATTGCTAGCTGATAAATTTCTAAACTCATTATTTACCACTGCCTTAAAAGTCTCATTAAGATTCTTTGGAAGATTTTTAGTAAAGTGAATAATTACATTATTCTCCTTCTTAGTGTCCACAATATAGATAATATCTCCATTTTGAGTCTCTAAAAATCCTTTATCTCCAACTTGTCCACCACCTTCTGGGTAAAAAGGTGTCATATTGAACACTAATTGATATTGATCACCATCTTTTTTGGTAGTTACTTTTCTGTAGCGCGTTAATTTAATATCAACCTCTAATGTATCGTAACCAACAAACTCTTCAGTTTCATCTTCAAGTAATGTTATCCAATCTCCGGTTTCACTTGCAGATGCGGCACGTGAACGATCTTTTTGAGCTTTCATTCCTGCGTTAAACTCATCTTCGTTAATCTCGTAACCTTTCTCACGAGCAATTAACTGAGTTAAATCTAGAGGGAAACCATAAGTATCGTATAATTCAAATGCTTTCTTTCCAGAAACCTCTTTACCTTTTGTGTCTTCAATTACTTTATCGAGTAATAATAATCCTTGATCTAAAGTTCTTAAGAAAGATTGTTCTTCCTCCTTAATTACATTATGCACAAGTGTATCTTGTTTTCTAATTTCAGGAAAAGCATCTCCCATTTGGTGAGAAAGTGTTTCTGCTAACTTGTAAATGAATGGCTCTTTTTTGTTTAAGAAAGTAAATCCATAACGAATAGCTCTTCTTAAAATTCTACGAATTACATATCCTGCTCCGTTATTACTTGGTAACTGTCCGTCAGCAATTGCAAATGAAACAGCTCTTACGTGATCAGCAATTACACGAATAGCAATGTCAACTTTTTTATCTTTTCCGTATTCAATTCCTGTAATTGTTTCAATTTCTCGAATTAATGGAGTGAACACATCAGTATCGTAATTAGATTGAACTCCTTGTAAAACCATACAAAGACGCTCAAATCCCATTCCTGTATCAATATGTTTTGCTGGTAATTCTTCTAATGAACCATTCGCTTTTCTGTTGAATTGCATGAAAACTAAATTCCAAATTTCAACAACTTGCGGATGATCTTCATTTACTAAAGATTTTCCATCAATTTTTGCTTTTTCTTCTGCAGAACGAATATCCACATGGATTTCAGAACATGGTCCGCACGGTCCTTGTTCTCCCATTTCCCAGAAATTATCTTTTTTATTTCCCATTAAGATACGGTCTTCAGAAATATATTCTTTCCAAATATCATATGCTTCTTGGTCCATTTTAGTTCCGTCTTTTTTGTCTCCTTCAAAAACGGTAACGTATAAAATGTCTTTGGGAATTTTGTAAACTTCGGTAAGTAGTTCCCATGCCCAAGCAATTGCTTCTTTTTTGAAATAATCACCAAAACTCCAGTTTCCTAACATTTCAAACATGGTATGGTGATAGGTGTCATAACCAACCTCTTCCAAGTCATTGTGTTTTCCTGATACACGTAGACACTTCTGAGTGTCAGAAATTCGTGTATTTTTCGGGGCGGCATTTCCCAAGAAATATTCTTTAAACGGAGCCATACCTGAGTTTGTAAACATTAAGGTTGGGTCGTTTTTTAACACCATTGGTGCAGAAGGAACAATTTCATGTTGTTTAGACTTGAAAAATTCTAAAAACTTAGTTCTTATCTCTTGAGATTTCATTCTTTTTTAGTTAAAATATTTCTAATTGAGAGTAAAGAATGCTTATATATTGAAACATTTCATAAATTTGTAAGTCTAACCTATAAGTCGTTCTTTACTAAAGGACACAAAAATACTACATTTGGTCGTATGGCAAAAGTAAAATATTATTATGACCCAGAGACATTATCTTATCAGCAAATTGAGGTAAGAAAAAGGGACAAATTTAAGAACAGTATTATTTTTTTACTGGCGGCTGGTTTGTTTATGATATTGGGGTTTGTTGTACTTAGTCAGTTTTTTGAGTCACCAAAGGAAAAGGCTCAAAGGAGAGAGCTTGAAAATTCAAACTTACATATTCAGCTGTTAGGTAAACGAATTACTGAGTTAACAAGTGTTGTCGAAGATTTACAAGAACGAGATAACTATATTTATCGTACTTATTTTGAAGCCAATCCAATTCCGGATGAACAGCGAAAAGCTGGTTTCGGAGGAGTGAATAGGTATAAAAATTTAGAAGGTTTTGATAATAGTGATATGATTATCAACTTAACTAAAGACTTAGATGTTTTATCGAAACAAGTTGTGGTACAATCAAAATCGTTAGATGAAATTGTTGAGTTAGCGAAGAAGAAAGAGAAGATGTTATCTTCCATTCCTGCCATCAAACCAATTAAAAATGAGGATGAGACAAGAATGGCTTCAGGGTATGGAATGCGTTTGCATCCAATTTTGAAATCATGGCGTATGCACAATGGTATGGACTTTACTGCACCAACAGGAACACCTATATATGCTTCAGGAAACGGTCAAGTAACACGTGCAAATAGAAGTGCTACCTTTGGAAAAGTTGTTTATATTGAGCATGGTTATGGTTACAAAACTATATATGCTCATATGAGTAAAATTGTAGCGAAAAGAGGTCAAAAAGTAAAACGTGGTGATCTAATTGGTTATGTTGGTAATACGGGTCGTTCAGCGGCTCCACATTTACATTATGAGGTTCATAGAAACGGAAGACCTGTAAATCCGATTTACTATTATTACGGAGACTTATCACCTGAGGAGTTTATTGCAATGCAAAAAGCATCACAAGAGCAACGTCAATCTTTTGATTAATTTGTAACTTGCAAATAAAAACTTTGAATGCACGTTGAATTACCTGAAAAAAGATACTACAGAATAGGAGAGGTGGCTAAAGCCTTTAACGTGAATGCATCTTTAATTCGTTTTTGGGAAGGAGAATTTGATATTATTAAGCCTAAGAAAAACGCTAAAGGAAATCGACTATTTACACAACAAGACATTGAAAACTTTAAACTAATCTATAATTTAGTTAAAGAAAGAGGTTTTACCTTAGACGGAGCGAAGCAAAAACTAAAGCAAAACCCTGAAAAGGTTGTGGACAATCAGGAAATAATTACTAGATTAGAAGCGGTGAAAGCCGAATTAATTAAAATAAAAAATCAATTAGAATAACTAAAAGAGAGAAATTATGAAAAAATGGTTAGTGCCTGTACTAATAATTGGTGCGATATTATTATATGCTTATAGCACAGGAAAAGGATTTTACAATTCAACAATTAAATTAAATGAAAATATAGAAGAGTCTTGGGGTAATGTTCAAACGGCTTATCAAAGAAGAGGTGATTTAATTGGAAACCTTGTTAAAACTGTTCAAGGAGCTGCGGATTTTGAAAAGAGTACTCTAACAGATGTTATTAATGCAAGAGCAAAAGCCACACAAACCACAATTGATGCAAGCAATATTACTCCTGAGAACATAGCACAGTTTCAGCAGGCTCAAACAGGATTAACAGGAGCACTTTCTAAATTATTGGTTTCCGTGGAGAGATATCCTGATTTGAAGGCAAACCAAAACTTTTTAAAACTTCAAGATGAACTTGCAAGTACAGAAAATCAAATTTTAACTGCAAGAACAAGATTTAATGAAGCTGTAAAACCATACAACAACCATGTGAAAAAATTCCCTAACAATTTTTTTGCTAGCTGGTTTGGTTTCGAGGATAAGCCATATTTCAAAGCTGACCCGGGTAAAGAGAATGCTCCAGATATTAATTTTGATTTTGGAAACAAAAAGTAAATGTCTAGCGTAGAAAACTTTCTTTCATTAGAAGAAGAGCAGGAAGTTGTTAAAGCCATAAGAACAGCAGAGCGAAATACTTCAGGAGAAATACGAGTGCATATTGAAAGGACTACAGAACTTTCGCATTATGATCGGACTTTAGAAGTTTTCCAAGAGCTGGAAATGCATAAAACAGAACAACAAAATGCAGTATTAATTTATATTGCTGTTGACGATCACCAGTTTGTTATCTATGGAGATAAAGGTATCAACGAAGTTGTTCCATCTGATTTCTGGGAAAGTACAAAAAATGTCATGCAAAGTTTTTTTAAAGAAGGAAAATTTAAACAAGGAATAGTTGAAGGGATTTTGCAGGCAGGAGAAGAATTGAAAGCACATTTTCCTTGGACTACTGAAGATGAAGATGAATTACCAAATGAAGTTTCAAAAGGATAGATGAATAAGAAGCTAAATACTTTACTAATTTTTTTTATCGGGATTCAAATTGCATTATCTCAGTTTGATGTTCCAAAAAAACCTGATTTCCAAACTAGTGTTTACGATTATATTGGATTGTTATCTGAGTCCCAAAAATCTCGATTAGAGAATAAGTTGGTGAAATACTCTGATACAACATCAACCCAAATAGTTGTAGCAGTTATTAGTTCTACCAATAATGAAAGTATAGGTGTTTTAACTCCGAGATGGGCTCATAAATGGGGAATAGGACAGCAAGATAAAGATAATGGTGTATTTATTTTACTTGCAAAAGATGATAGAAAGATATGGATTTCTCCTGGATATGGTGTTGAACATAAACTAACAGCAGGAATAAATGGTCAGTTAATAAGAAATGTTATAATACCTGAATTTAAAAAAGGAGATTATTATAGCGGATTAGATAAAGGAACAGATGCCATTTTTAAAGTTCTTCAAGGAGAGTATAAGGGAACCAGGAAACAATCTAAAAATAGAAAGGGGGGCAATTTTGCTTTCGTAGTGTTTATTATCATTCTTATCGTCTTTTTTATTTTAATTTCTAGAGGAGGCAGAGGTAAAGGAGGTAGACGAAATTATACTGATTCTGATTCTCGAGATATATTAGAAACCATTATTTTAAGTAATGCTGGAAGAGGTGGTTATCGAAGAAGCGGAGGCTTTGGAAGCGGCGGTTTTGGAGGGAGTTCAGGAGGCTTCGGAGGAGGCGGATTTGGTGGCGGCTTCGGTGGAGGAGGCTTTAGTGGTGGTGGTGCTGGCGGTAGTTGGTAAACTTCAATTATAAAAATATTTGAGCTCCTGATTCTAGGAGCTTTTTTTATCTTTAATACTATGAAAATAATACAGGTTTTCTTTTTGTTATTAGTTCTTTATGGATGTACGGACTACAGTCAAGTGACGTATGTTGCTAAACTTCCTAAAAAACTGAAAGAAGTTTCTGGTCTTATAAAAGCTAACGATTCTAATTTCTGGATGCATAATGATGGAGGAAATAAAAACGAATTGTATTTAGTTAGTACTTACGGAAAAATAGTTAAGACTTTAAGCATTAAAGCAAAAAATACTGATTGGGAAGATATTACATCAGACGAGGAAGGGAATATTTATTTAGCTGATTTTGGAAATAATAATAGTACAAGAAAAGACTTAACTATTTTAAAAATTAAAGCGGAAGATTTAGTTAATCAGAAATCTGTTGAAGTTGAAAAAATCGAATTCGAATATCCTGAACAATATAAATTTCCACCAAAAAAGGGAGATAGACATTTTGATGCCGAGAGTATTCTTTACTTTAAAAATCATTTATACATTTTTACAAAGAGTAGAGTAAAAAACAATTATGGAAAAACAAGTTTATACAGATTACCGACCAAAGCAGGAAAATATCAAGCAGAATTAATTGGAAAGTTTGATAATTGTTCAAATCGAGATTGTTGGATAACCGGTGCAGCAATTTCAGATGATAACTCAAAGGTTGCACTACTCACTTCGAATCAAATTTTATTATTTACCAATTTTAAAGCGGATAATTTCTTTAGTGGAAAGTTAACTAGAATGGATTTAGGATTTTCTTCCCAAAAAGAGGCTATCGACTTTATGGATAATAACACCCTTTACTTTTCGGATGAAAGATCCCATTCATCTGGAGGGAATTTATATAGTATCCAACTAGTGAAATAATCGCTTTAGCTTCGTTTTTTGTCAATTTATATTCAGTATTCTAACTGCATATTTTTAGGTTTCATTCCTATGCTTTAAGAGTAAGACTAAGGTTAGTTTTATAGAGTCTAACCAAATAATAGTCATTATGAGTTTAAGAAGAAAATTTAGAAATTTCGGAAGAAAGGTAAAAAACGGCGCTAAAAAAGTAGGTAGTGTTGTTAAGAAAACAGCAAAGAAACCTGTAACTACCGTAAAGAAGGTTGGTAATGCGATTAAAAATACGGTTACAAAACCAGCAACTACAGCAAAGAAAGTTGGTAGTGCGGTAAAAAAGGTTGCAACAACTTCAGCAAGAAAAGTTAAGAACGGCGCTAAAAAGGCAGGAGGAGTGGTTAAAAATGCCGCTAGAACTACAAGCAGAGTGGTTAAAAACACTGCCAAAAGAATTACAAAAACAGCTGATTTTAAATTGAACTGTCATTTCTTTATTTGCCATGATGAAGTGCCTTTTACAGATAATGAAGTTACAACTTGGATAGAAAAAAGAGTAAAGGTGGCAGAAAAACTTTTTGCAATGAAACCAAGAATGAAAATCAAGTACAGTTTTTCAAGAGTAAAAAACGGTAATGATTTTTAATAATGGATTTTAAGTCAGGTAAAGATTATAGTGCTTTAATGAATAGCAAATTCGATAACAAGGCCAAATTTTTGAGATATGGAAGTTTAAATTTTTTAGTTGCTGGTGAATGGAAAGTTGATGGAAAAGACTTATGCGGTAAAGCATTTTTCCCATTATATCCAGGCTGGAAAAAACATGCTATTTATTTAGATAAAGATTGTAGTATTTCTACTTTATCACATGAGATAGGTCATGTATTAGGTTTACATCATACTTTTGAAAGAGGTGGATTGTGTACAGCCAACTATAAAAAGAAGAAAGGTGCTACAGAAAAAAATGGAAGAATTAATTTGATGGATTATGAGCGTGAGGGTAAAATTGTTTTTATAAACGATTGCCAAGAGCGTACAGCTGCGATGACCAGAAGAAGACTAATGTCGGTAACCGGAAAAATCAAATACAAAAGATTGTCAGGATGGATTTAAAAATGCAGGCTTGAAAAGTTTTGGTAATACGCTTATTATTGAAGTTTTTCAAGTACTGTTTTTGCGGCTAATTCACCAGAAAGCATCGCAGCGTTTAAAGAACCATTACATAATTGATCTCCCGCTAAAATAATTGACTCATTAACTTCAATTGTTTCTCTAGTTGGAGCGTATTTTAAAGATTCTAATTTTGGAAGCGCTTTGGGAATGTCAAACATCTTCACAAACTTCGAGACTTCAATTCCACAAATTTCCCTGAGTTCTTTAATAACTTCTTTCACTAATAGAGTTTCATGTAAGTTATGATCTCTTACAATAGTAACAGATAAAAGCTCTTTTTTTGATGAATTATTGTTCGCTATTGAAGTGGTAAAAAAGATGTTATTAATTAGTGAAAACTCATTAGCGAGTAATCCAATAATTGGTTTGCCAATGGTTCTTTTTAGTGTTTCAAAATATAACGTTTGGCATGATTTCCATTCTTGTTTTGTTGATTTTCTATTTGATAACAAATTTGAAGAATCTGTAGCAATAATTGTCATGTTACTCTCTAAAACATCACCATTAGATAATTTAATTGAATCTTTTTCAACTGAAGCTACTTTTGTATTATATAAGAAAGTTGTAGATTTTAATTTGTTTTTTAACTGATTCGGGATAGCACCAATTCCTGCTTTTGGTAATGCAGCATAACCTGTTCCGAACATTTTATAAACAAATTCGAACATTCTACTCGAAGTACTTAAAGTAGTTTCTAAAAAAATACCACTGAAAAAAGGAGTAAAAAAGTTGTGGATAGCCTTTTGTGAAAACCCAAAGTTTTTCAAATACTCTAAAGTGGTGGTTTCTTCTTCAGAAAAAATATCGTCAAGCGTTTTGTTTTTCAGAATACGATTTAGCCTAAGTATTTTAAACTTATCCCCAAAAGTAACTTTGTTTGTTGTTAATGTTGAAAAAAGCAAATTGAAACTTCTTAAACCATCTCCAAGAATAGAAGAAGACTTATTTTCGAAAATTACAGCACCAGGAAGAAATTTTTGAAGTTCTAATTCTTCATAGTTCAAATACTTTTGTGCAGCAGGATAAGAAGTTAATAATACTTGAAATCCATGATCTAATTGAAAACCTTCATAAACATCAGTTTTTACTCTACCTCCAACAGAATCCGAAGCTTCTATAATAGTTGGATGATAACCATTTTTTTCTAATTCAAGAGCAGCTATTAGTCCGCTAATCCCTGCTCCAATAATATAAATGTTTTGATGTTTTTTCGAAGTCATTCAATAAAATTAAGTTAGACTACACTTTTTCCCAGATTTGATCAGCATTTAAAATAAAGCTACCGACATAATTAAAATTACAATGTTCAGGGGCAATTAAAGACAAAAAATGCTCTTCTTTCTTATTTAAATATAAATGATATGTTTCACCTATTATGGGTTCGAAAGAAAAGTTAGCGTTTAGAATTAAGTTGTTGTATTCGAACTCTTGCATCATTCTTTCGTATTCAGCTTTAAGTTCGAGGTATTTTGTTTTTATCTTATGATTTACCTTATTAATGCTTCTGTTTTTCCAAGCAGTGGTGTCATTAGGTGTAATTACGGGAGCTCCAACAGAAGTTGCGTAGGGTTTTAATGCGGCATCATATTTTTCAGTTTCTGTATTATATACAACCGAATCTGGCTTTTTTTTCTCAGTCATGTTAAGATTGTTTTTCTAAAGCTTCAATTTGTTTCATTACTTGCTCAGCTTCATAAACCTTTTCATCACTCAATTTTCTGTTTGAGGTAGATAATTTATGCGCTTCTGCCAATAATTTAGCGTATAATTTCTGAAGTTTTTCCTTTTCGGATTTCTTTTTGAATAAACCAAACATAATATGACTTTTTGAGTCACAAAGATACAAAATGTTTAATATATTTTAATTAAAGTTAAACAAAAATATAAATAACAGGTTCTTCTCCTTAAGTAAAACTATTTTTTACAAGAAATTGACTAGTAATAAAATCCAACCAATTAATAAGCACAAACCACCAATTGGAGTAATTGGACCAAGGATTTTCATTTTTTTGCCGAATGCATCTGATAAAACTAAACCGTAAATACTGAACGAAAATAAAATAGTTCCGATGATAAAAAACAGTGAAGCATTACCTAGGTTTGATTGGAAATTAAATCCAACTAATAATAAAATAATAGCGTGATACATTTGATATTTTACGCCGGTTTCAAAACTGGTTAATTGTTCTGAAGTTAATTTTTTCTTCAAGGCATGTGCTCCAAAAGCACCTAAAATAATTGATAAAGCTCCAAAAATAGAAGCTGTGGCTAATACAATTTGTTGAGTCATTATTAAAAGTTGAATCCTACGCTGAAGGTAAATCTACCTCCGTCATTTCCATTAAACATTGCTAAATTTATGGTAAACATATCTAATCCGCTTAACCATAAAGATCCTCCATAACTTGAATTCCAAGATTCAGAGTCTGTTGGAGCGAAAGGACTCCATACTTTTCCGTAATCGAAACCTCCCGTAACTCCTATTTTCATAGGAATAAAAGCTTTAATATCACCTAAACGTAAACGTAAATCGTTTGAATGATAAAAACTTTCACTTCCTGTAAATCGCTGACGATTATATCCTCTTAAATTTCTATTACCACCAAGTGTTGCTGCATGATAAATTTCAAATCTATTTCTGAAGTTTAAGTGAGTTCCTACTTCCGAAGCGAAAACCAAACTTCTATTAGAAACTAAATTTTGATAAATTGCTAATGAAGTTCTAATATAACCAAAGTTACGATCTGTATTTTCAGCATTCATTTTTGCTCCCATGATGAAATCGAAATTCATTCCTTTTGTCGGGAAACTGTTATTATCAGTTCTTGTATGATTGAAATTTAATTCTCCACCCACAAAGTAGTTTCGATCAAAAATGTCGGTTACTCCATTTGTAAAGTTTGTAATATTTCTTCCCGGAGTATTTTCAACTTTAATAGCTTCAAAAGTTCCGGTAAGTTTTAAAGTACTTCCCCAATTATATTGTCTAACTAAAGATGGTAAGAAAGTGAATTCTTCTCTTTTTACACGGTAAAAATCTAGATCTCTAGAATCAGGAAATTCAGTTTGATTTCCAAATCCAAAAAAGTTGAAAGCATAATTACTACTAGTCGCTCTACCTTTTAATTCTAGCATCCAATTACCAATAAATTCTGCGAACTCACCAGTATAGCTAATATCAAAACCGTTGGTTCCTGAATAATAGTTAGCTGTTAAATTATGGCGATTATCAAAAGGTCTTTTCTTAAATCCGTAACGAGTATGAGTAGCGTTTACTACAAAGAACAAACCATCATCAGGGTTAAATCCTAAACTTGGGAAAATTAGCGTTGTGTTATTTTCAATGTCTCTGTGGTTGTATGTGTTTTTAAAGTAATTATCTTCTCTTAAATCAGCTAATTCTTTCCCTCCTTTTACGGTGTTTTTCTTTGATAGATAATCGTAAACTTTGGTTTTTTTACTCCAACCAGAAACATGCGATGTATCTTCATAAACATCATGATTATGTCCACCGATTAAACGAATTAAAATACTATCATCAACATCACCAGAAATGTAAAACTCATCATCACCATTTAAACCGTATAATTGAACTTCATCAGTTTCATTAGTCAAGAAAATTCGGCTATAAATTTTATCTTCTTTTCTAAAGATTTCAATACTAGTTTCATTATCGTTTAATCTCTTTATAATGAATTTATCGTCTTTATCTGTACCAACAACTTGAACTTTTTTAGCCTGTTTTTTATAGTATTTAAAAGCAAATTCTTTTAGTTTATCTCTTCTTGATTTAATTTTAGCAATCAACTCATCACCATCAATATCGTAAATGCTTTTTGGAAATTGTTTGATGGCATTTTCAATAACTTCGTCTGTAAGTTTGTTTTGAATATATTCAGCTTCTGTAAGCCATTCTTTCAACGTAAGTTGATTTAGGAATTCTCCATCAAAGAAACGCGGATAATTATTATACCATTTCATATCAGTAATGTCAAAATCCATTGATTGCATATTCTTGATAAGCGGAGTATTTAATTTTAATAATGGAATTAAAATTCCATCAAATTTAGAGAAGGGTTGGTCTCTATCTCTAGGGATTGGTCTGTAGTATTTTTTACCATCTTCAGTTTCAAATCTAGCAAAACGCCATTGATCTTCATGACGATCCCAATCTCCAATAACCATATCAAATAATCGAGAACGAACAGTAAAGTTTTGATCGACAGAATGCTTTCCGTTTTTTCTGATTTTCTCTAAAACATCGTAAGTACTAATTATTTTTTTAGAGTTTCCGAAGGTTGCCACATCTTCTCTGTTTCCAGCCGGACGTTCTTCTAGCAAATACATTCCACCACCAAAAACATCATTATACATTCCTAAAGCAGGTTGCTTTGGCATATAGTATAATTTCGGATTTGTATGATAAATTCCCACAGCTTCAGCCATATCTGGAATAACAAATGCACCATATGGATGTGACATGGTGAAAATATCTTGAACAACATCAACTAAAAAAGTTCCTTTTAAAACTCCTCCCATAATTCTACTTCCGTCTTTATACATAG
This sequence comes from Tenacibaculum sp. MEBiC06402, assembly GCF_049239625.1. Lineage (NCBI taxonomy): Bacteria > Pseudomonadati > Bacteroidota > Flavobacteriia > Flavobacteriales > Flavobacteriaceae > Tenacibaculum > Tenacibaculum sp. MEBiC06402. The sequence goes on along the minus strand of NZ_JBMKKT010000086.1, from coordinate 81,619 downwards.
AACGAAGTACATATTGTTTTCCATCAGGATTTTCGAGACGTAATGAATTGGTTTGATTTCCTCCTCCTCTACGAATTGGTTTTAAGCCGCCAAAAACGTTATCTAATTCTAAAACAGGAACTGTTATTTCTTTTCCATATTTTTCACGATTTAAATCTCCCCACATAAATTTATGAAATCCACTTTTTGTTACATCTTCTTTATTGTAAAGAGAAGTGGTTACTTCTTTTTTATGTAGTTCAAATTCAGAAAAATCAAAATTTGTTTTACGAATTACTGGATCAATAATTTGCTTACTGAATAATAATTTATTTTCATCTTTTTTATTTGCTGAGTAATATTCTACAATTGCAGAACCATCTTCGTAGAAGTTTAATTTTGAATATCCGTAGTTTCCATAAGTAAATTCTGCTCCATATCCTACCAATGCAGGTGATTGCTTAGAACCAGCTCCACTTACTATTTGTTTGAATCCATTGTTTTCAATGTATTGTAAGTTATGCTCATGTCCACTTACAAAAACGATATTATTCTTAAAGTCTTCAGCAATTGTTTCTATTTGACGAACAAAATCTTGATAACGTTGATGGAAATTGTCGGTTTGGATTCCTGCGTGAGAACGTAACATGTTTTTAAAAGTTCCTAAAACCGGAATAGGTTTCATATGATCTTTTACTGAAAAGCTTCCACCGTGAGGCCCATTCGAATATAATGGATGGTGTAGAGCAACAACAACATTCTTGTAACGATTCTTTTTGAATAAACTCCATAACTCTTCGATAAAACGTTCTCTGGTTTTAATATCACAATTATCATTGATTTTTGGTTCATTATCCCAATTCATGATGTACCATTCACTATCAACAGTAATTAAAGTCAAGTTTTCGTTAATATCAACTTTGTCAATACCGCAACCATTTTCAGGTAAAAAAGTATTTTTACCTAGAGCCTTTTCAACTAGTTTTTCCTGTCTTTTGAGTCCATCAACTCCGTTGTACCAATCGTGATTTCCAGGAATAAAAATTGTTCTTCCTGAATTGTTTTTTACAGCGTCAGTTTGGATCTTTAATCGATGTTTAACTAGTTTATAGTCTTTATGTTTTTTAGGATATATTCCATAAGGATATACATTATCACCTAAGAAAAGTGTTGTACTGTTTTTATCGGCCTTGTCAATTTCTTTTTGAAAGTATTCTAAAGAAACTACAGATTCGTTCATCTTAGCATTACCAGCATCGCCAATTAAATAAAAAGAATGTACGGGTTTTTTTGTCGTAGTTTGATGAGAATATTGTTTTGAAGCATATTGCGCTTTGTAAGTTGCACATCCATAAAATGATAGAAGTACAATAAAAACTGAGTAAAGTTTTTTCATCTTGTTTAGTTGCGGTAAAACAAATATACAAATTAGTTCAGAGTCCTAAATTTGGCGGGAGTCATACCTGTTTTTCTTTTAAAAACTTTACTGAAGTGTTGTGGATATTCAAAGCCTAAATTATAAGCAATCTCACTAACAGATTTTGTACTTCCTAAAAGTTGGTTTTTAGCTTTGTTTACAACAAAAGTAATGATATGATCTTTAGCACTTTTACCTGTTTCTTTTTTTAATACATCACTTAAATAATTCGGGGACATATTAAGTTGTTCTCCACAATACTTAACCGAAGGAATCCCTATTTCTTGTGGCTTTTCTGATGAAAAGTAACTCTTTAATAGTTTTTCAAACTCTGTAATATAATCTTGGTTTAAGTTAGTGCGAACATAAAATTGACGGTCATAGTAACGATTGCAATAATCTAATAAAAGCTCAATATTTGAAATGATGAGCTTTTGGCTATGCTTATCAATATTCTGATTGTATTCTCTTTTTATCTTTAAAATAATATCTGATACAATTTTTTGTTCTTCATCAGAGAGATGCAGCGCTTCATGAACTTCGTAATCAAAGAATGAATAAAGGTCTATGTTTTTACTTAAAGCTGACTTTCGAATTAAATCTGGATGAAAAAAAAGCAACCAACCTTCAGAATCTTTAGCTATAATTTTTTCATTGTCTGAAGATATTACTTGATTTGGTTTTGTGAAAACCATAGTTCCTTTAGAAAAATCATATGAATTTCTACCATAATTTAATGAACAAGATACCCCATCTTTTAAAGAAATCATATACATATTCATGGTGCATTTATTTTCCTCAATATCTGCATTATGAATATCTGTTTCTTTAATTACAGATATTAAAGGGTGTTTAGGAGCAGCGAGTCCTAGAGCTTCGTGCAATTCTTCTATGGAATTTATATGAACAATCATAAAGCTTATTTAGTTTGTTGTAATGTACGAACTTGTTTTAGAAGCATCTTTTTAGGTGTAAAAGGAACCATTTTCATCATTAGCGATTGCGAAAAAGTTAATCCAGAAATAACATCTAATTTACCATTAATCATTCCGTTGTAGCCATCTTCTGCAACAGATTTGGCGCTAGCTGTTTTATTAAATAACTCCGTTTTATCCATTCCAGAAGTTGCTCCGAATTCGGTTGCAGTTGCTCCAGGCATCAAGTTGGTAACAGTAACGTTTGTATCATGTAACTCTTCATTAATGGCATTACTAAAAGAGGTTACATAAGCTTTTGTAGCATAATATACAGCTTGCAGAGGTCCAGGTAACAAACTTGCAGTAGATGAAACGTTTAAAATCTTTCCACTATTTCTTTTTACAAAATCTGGAAGAAATAATCTTGTTAAGGCTGTTAATGCAATGATGTTTAAATTAATCATATCTAAATCTTGTTGCCATTCACGTTCATGAAATTTACCTACACCTCCAAAACCTGCATTATTTATTAAATAATGTATTTCAATTTCATCATCTTTTATTTCCTTGTAAATTTCGGTTGGAGCATTATTATTTGTTAAGTCTTTTACAATAACTTTTACTTGAGCATTAAACTTAGATTCGATTTCATTTTTTAGTTTATTTAGTTTCTCTTCTCTTCTAGCAACAATTACCAAATCTCCGCCTTTCTCTGCATGTATTAAAGCAAATTCTTTACCTAATCCGCTACTGGCTCCTGTGATTAATGCAACATTTTTCATTTTTTTATTTTTATGTTATATACTACAAAATTAGGTTTGAAATACGAGTGAATTGTATACTTTTTACTGAATGTAGTATACAAATTACTTATTAAAATACTTTTATTATATATTGATAATTAGATTTTTATATAAATATTGAATAAAAATAATACTTTTGCGTAGTAAATTAAATCCCCAATCACACTATGAAGAGATTCATACTTATGCCTGCGTTGTTGTTTTCTATAGCAACCTTTGCTCAAATTCCTGCTTATTATAATGATGTAAATTTAAGTTTGACAGGAACCGACCTCAAAGATGAGTTAGCAACAAAGATTATAAATACTCACACAAACAGTCTTTCTTATTCAAATATTTGGGATGCTTCAAAAATAACAGATGTCAATCCTTCAAATAGTTCTGAAGTATTACTGATATATGGTTATAGTGCATCAGGAATAACTTCTCGAACAAGAGGTATTAATAATAATGGTGGTAGTAATGGCCAATGGAATAGGGAACATGTTTTTGCAAACTCTTTAGCAAATCCTGATTTAGATGCTTCTGGAACGAGCGGCCCTCCATATGCTGATGCTCATAATTTAAGGCCTTGTGATGTACAAACAAATTCTACAAGAAGTAATCAATTATTTGCCGATGGAACTGGAAATGCTGGTTCTGTTACTGGCGGTTGGTATCCTGGAGATGAATGGAAAGGTGATGTTGCTAGAATTGCAATGTATATGTATTTACGATATGGTAATCAGTGTTTACCAACATATTTAGGAGTTGGAAGCAGCGCTGGAACTCCAGATGATATGATTGACTTATTCTTAGATTGGAATGCTGAAGATCCCGTTTCTGATTTTGAAAAACAACGAAATACGTATCATGATAGTGCTGGAACGTATGCTCAAGGAAATAGGAATCCATTTATAGATAATCCTGCTTTTGCTACAGAAATTTGGGGAGGTCCTCAAGCTGAAGACCTTTTTGGAGGTGGAAGTAGTGATACAGAAGATCCGTCTGTACCAACAGGACTGGTTGCTTCGAATATAGCAGCAACTTCTTTTACTATTTCTTGGAATGCTTCAACTGATAATACGGCTGTTACTGGATATAACATTTTGTTAGATAATGTTCAAGTAGGAACTTCAAATACGACTAGTTATAATGTAACTGGCTTAACAGGTTCAACATCTTATAATTTGACTATTCAAGCATACGATGCAGCAGGTAATACTTCAGCTTCTAGTTCTCAGTTAATGGTTATGACTGCTGTTCAAACTGGATTTACTTCGGAATTATTGTTCTCGGAATATATTGAAGGATCGTCATTGAATAAAGCCGTAGAAATAGCAAATTATACGGGAGGTTCAGTAGATTTAAGCGTGTATTCAATTAAAAGACAAACAAATGGAGCAGGAGCATGGTCAACAGGTTTAGCATTATCCGGAACTTTAGCTAATGGAGACGTGTATGTAATTGCACATGTTGATGCTGCAACGGATATTACAAGTAAAGCTAATCAAACTTCAAACGGTTCTGAAGTTCAATTCAATGGAAATGATCCTGTTGGATTATTTAAAAATGACGTGTTGATTGATATTATTGGAACATTCGATGGAGGTTCTACTAATTTCGCAGCAAATACAACGTTGGTTCGAAAATCTACAATTACAAGTCCTAATACTACGTATACAGCAAGTGAATGGGATTCTTTTACTTCTGATACTTTTACTAATATTGGATTTCATGTAGCGGGAACTACTAATATTTTTACGGGTAATACCGATAGTAATTGGGATACAGCATCAAACTGGAGTTTTGGATCTGTTCCTAGTAATACTGATGTTAAGATTGAACCAGGAAAGCAAGTTACTGCAACTGGAAGTATTTCTGTTGCCGACTTTACATTGGAAACAGGTGCTTCGTTAACAGTTGGTTCCAATCTTACAACTTCAGGAACGGTAACTGTGAATTCAGGAGCATCTTTAATTACACAAAATTCTACAAGTTTCGATTTGACGTATAATAGATCTTTAGGTACCACAAATTGGTATTTAGTTTCTTCTGCGGTAACAAATGAAACTATTGAAGATATTATTAGTAACCATAGCTTAGCTTCTGGTACAGCTGGAAATATTGGTATTGGAGATTATAATAATTCAACTCCGGGTTGGATTTATGCTAATGCATCTACCACAGGAACTTTGGCAAGTGGAGAAGGACGCTCAATAAAATTAACTTCGGCAGATGATATTTCATTTAGTGGAACAATGCCTTTAAACGACGTGAATATTGCTATAGCAGATGGAGGAGCAGGAGGAAATGGTTTCAATTTGATAGGGAATCCGTTTCCATCATACCTAGCGGCAAATAACACTTCTCCTTCAGTAGCAAATAATTTATTAAGCTTAAACACTGGAGTTTTAGAGGAAGAAACTATTTGGTTTTGGAATCAAGCAGCTAGTCAATATTCTTTGGTAAATCAAGCTACTGCAATTTTAGATGGAATATATTACATCGCACCGGGTCAAGGATTCTTTGTAAGATCAAATGTGACAGGAGGTAATTTTACATTTCCAGAGTCAATGCAAAGTCACCAAACCAATGATACTTTTGCTAGAAGTGCTAATCAAAATTACTCTAGTATAAAGTTGAAGTTAAGTGTTAGTGGAAGTTCTGATAAAGAAACCGATATTTTGTATGTTCAGGGAGCAACTACTGGTTGGGATAATGGTTGGGATTCTACTATTTTTGATGGAGCAAATACTGATTTGATTATTTACTCTGAATTAGTTGAAAATAGCCAAGGACAGAAATTAGCCATTCAATCACTTTCAAATGATACGTTTGACGAAATTATTCCTCTTGGAATTAATGCATCAAAGGATATGGAAATAACGATTTCTGCTGAAGCTACCAACCTTCCTGATGGTTATGAAATGTATTTAGAAGATAGAGTAGAAGGAACGTTTACTCTTTTGGATGCAACTACCAATTATCAAAAAGTACTTACTGAAAATGCAAATGGAGCTGGTCGCTATTACATACATACCAGTCAAGCTGTTTTAAATGTAGATGAGAATAATTTAAATACAGTTAGTTTGTTTGTTGATGCTAACAACACTGTTCATCTTAAAGGAATTCAAGAAGCATCAGAAATGACTATTTTCAACATCACAGGGCAGAAAGTATTTGCAACTTCTTTTGCGGGTAACGGAAATAATAGTATTTCAATTCCAAAGGTAACTACAGGATTATATTTAATTCAATTGAATACAAACACAGGAAGCATTACAAAAAAAGTAATTCTTAAGTAATAATTTAAGAGCTACAAGATAACGTAGAACAACCTACTTTATGACGTGCCCATTCAGGACGTTTGGTAAACCACTTTTCATAAGTAGGTTGTTCATTATATGGTTGTTTTAAAAGTTCGTATAATTCTTCGATTACATCATAGTTATCTTTATCGGCTTCATCAATGGCTAATTGAGCCATGTAATTTCGTAAAACATATTTCGGATTTACAGTATTCATTTTTGTGGCTCTTTCTGTATCGTTGATATTTTGCTTTTGAATTGTTTGAAGGTATTTATCAAACCAACAAAGCCATTTTTCTTTTACAGAGGAATTTAGTTCTTCTTTATTGTAAAAAGAATCCATTACTTTACCTAGAGCCTCCAACGAAGTATCAGTTTGTAGAACTGAAGCTAAGTTTCTAAAGAAAATTGTATAATCAGTTTCTATTAACTGTAATGTTTTTTCTAATTCAGAAATTAAGGAAGCGTACTCATTCTTAATATCTAGACCTAATTTTTGCTTCATCATAGCGTCATACTGAGCTAAATAAATAGTTTCGTATTCATTTAAAACAGCTTGTAGTGGTTCAACTTCTTCAATTAACGGATACAAAGCATTGGCTAGTTTGTATAAATTCCACATACCAATGTAAGGCTGATTACCAAAACGATATCTTTTATTCTGCGCGTCAGTGGTGTTTGGAGTCCATTCGTAATCAAAACCTTCTAACCAACCGTAAGGACCGTAATCAATAGTTACTCCTAAAATGGACATGTTATCGGTATTCATTACACCATGAACAAAACCAACACGTTGCCAATGCACAATCATATCAATAGTTCTATTTCTAACTTCTGTTAGGAAATCTAGATACTTTTGTTTTCCATTTGAAGTAATTCCTGGATAAAAATGCTTGATGGTATAATCAGCAAGTTTTTTCAGAGTTTCATGGTCTTTTCTTGCAGCAAAAATTTCAAAATTTCCAAAACGAATAAAACTTGGCGCAACTCTACACACAACAGCTCCTTTTTCATAAGCAGCATTTCCGTTGTACATAATATCACGCAATACTTCGTCTCCCGTTAAACTTAAGGATAAAGATCGTGTAGAAGGAACTCCTAAATGATGCATTGCTTCACTACACAAATGTTCACGAATAGAGGAACGAAGTACGGCCAAACCATCGGCTGTTCTAGAATATGGAGTTTCACCAGCGCCTTTTACTTGAAAAGCCCAATGTTTATTGTTATGATTAATTTCAAATAAATTAATAGCTCTTCCGTCACCTAATTGACCAGCCCAATGTCCAAACTGATGTCCGCCATAACACATAGCGTAGGGACTTGTCCCATCAAGGACACTATTTCCTGTAAAAAGTGAAACAAATGCATCTGTTTGAACATCTTCCTTGGTAATTCCTATCTCTTCGAGTAATTCATCAGAAACATGAATTAATTTTGGATTGGAAGTTTCCTTAGGTGTAACATAAGAAAAGCAAGCATTATATACTTGCCTTCTTTTATTCTCTAACTCAATATCAGCAGGAAGCTCTTTGGTAAATGTATTTGAAATTTTAAAATTCATTATTTTAATTTGTCTGCATATAATTTTCTAAGCTTGGTAAGCTTAGGAGTAATTACAAAGTTACAATATCCTTGCTCCTTATTATTGTTATAATAATTTTGATGATAATCTTCTGCAGGATAAAATGTTGGTAACTCGCTAATTTCTGTAACAATCGGATTGTCAAAGTAAGGTTGAACTTGCTTGATAACTTCTTCAATTACAGATTTCTCTTCTCCGTTAGTATAGTAAATTACTGAACGATATTGCGTGCCAACATCAGCGCCTTGTCTGTTTAAAGTTGTTGGATCATGAGTAGTCATAAAAATGATTAAAATCTCTTCATATGAAATAACTTCAGGATTATAAGAAATTTGAATAACTTCTGCATGACCTGTTAAACCAGAACATACCTCTCTGTATGTAGGATATCCAGGAACATTTCCTCCAGCATAACCAGAAACTACTTTTTCAACTCCTTTTATTTGATTAAATATGGCTTCAGTACACCAGAAACATCCGCCACCTACAGTTGCTATTTTAGTTTTCATTCTCTAGTTCAATTGATAATGAGTTTACACAATATCGTAATCCACTTGGTTTAGGACCGTCAGGAAAAACATGCCCCAAATGTGCATCACAGGTATTACACAAAATTTCCACACGAATCATTCCGTGTGAAGTGTCTTTATAATACTTGACCGCATTTTCTTTGATGGGTTGCGTGAAACTAGGCCATCCAGAACTTGAGTCAAATTTAATTGAGGAATCAAACAAAGGTGTATCGCAACAAACACAATTGTATTTTCCTACACTAAAAGACGTGCAATGTTCGCCGCTAAAAGGTCTTTCGGTTCCTTTTAATCTCGTAATCATAAACTGTTCTGGAGAAAGGAGAGCTTTCCACTCTTCATCTGTTTTCTCAATTCTTTTTTCAGGTGAAGGATTTCCATTCACCGTAAAGTCGATAATATTTTTCCAAGTAAGCATATTGTTTTGTCGTGAAATTGTAAGAAACCTTACGTTATTAAAAATTGCTAAAGTTTAGTTACTTTTACTAAACTAAATTACTGATTTATGAGCACTCTTCTAGAAAAAACAGAAAGTTTTGTTGTAGATACTTTGAATGAAAAATTAGATAAAAGAATTGTTTATCATGGATTGTCTCATACACTTCGTGTTGTTGAAAAAGCTTCGGAATTAGCTGAAGAAGCAAAACTAGAAGAAACGGAAAAGGAGCGTTTAGTAATAGCAGCGTGGTTTCATGATATTGGTTTTACTTTAATGGTTGATGGACATGAAGTAGAAAGCTCAAGGATTGCTTCGGAATTTTTGCACAAAGAAAAAGTAGATGCCAGTTTTATTGAAGAGGTAGACCAACTAATATTGGCAACAAAAATGGATGTGTCTCCTACAACAAAGTTAGAAAAGTTACTTAGAGATGCTGATTGTTCACATTTAGGAAGTAAAAATTACACTGAATTTTCTCAATTATTACAAAAAGAAATAGAGTTATTATCAGGAGAAAAAATAAAAGAGCTCGATTGGGTTAAAAAGAATATTGATTTTTTAACACATGGACATCGTTATCATACAGATATAGCAGTACGAAAGTGGGAAAAACAAAAAGCAAAAAATCTAGCTCAGTTGTTAAAAACAGAAAAGAAATTAAAACAAGAAAACAAGAAGCTGTCGCAAAAAAAAGAAGAACTACAACTTAAAAAAGATAAGGTAGAATTACCCGAGCGTGGGATAGAAACGATGTTTAGAGTTGCTTTGAGAAATCATATTACATTAAGTGATATAGCAGATACAAAAGCCAATATTTTATTATCGGTTAATGCAATTATTATTTCAATGGCATTATCTACGTTAATTCCTAAACTAGATAATCCTTCAAATAGTTATTTGATAGTTCCAAGTATTATTTTTATTGTTTTTACAGTGGTTTCGATAATTCTATCAATATTAGCAACAAGGCCCAATGTAACGCAAGGAAAGTTTACGCAAGAAGATATTATCAATAAAAAAGTGAACTTGTTATTCTTTGGTAATTTCCATAAAATGAACTTACAAGAGTTCGAATGGGGAATGAATGAAATGATGAAAGATAGAGATTATTTATACGGGTCTCTTACGAAGGATTTATATTTTCTAGGATTAGTTCTAAATAGAAAATATAGTCTACTTAGAACTACTTATACAGTTTTTATGATAGGAATTATTGTAAGCGTTGTTGCTTTCGTAATTGCTTTTTACTTGCAAAGCGGAAGTACTCCAGTTAGTTAATTTTTGTTCCAATAATGATTGAACGAATTCGAAATAAAGTTTTAAAATTAACTCTAGCTTCGACTCCGCTCAGCTACCAATATGATGGTGATTGAGCGAAGTCGAAATTATACTTTTGAATAAGTTCTAATTTGGACTCCGTTCATTTACCATTTCGTTTTCTATAGAATTTTATTTCATGTCCTTAATCAATTCATCAATTGATATGGAAGACTTTTCATTGGTTTCAGTTTCATAAAGCACCTCTACTCGAATTGCTTTTAATCCTGAAACACCTTGTAAATCCTCGAGTTCTAATAACTCAACTTTTCCTAGTTGATTTTTAGACTGTAAGAACTTGATATATTTTAAATACTCATCAGCATCTTTATCCTGAGAATATACTATTGAAATCTTTCCCGGAACTGTTAATCGCTCAGTCGTACCTTTAATATTAGCTTTGTCAATTCTCTTTTTTATAATTTCATAACGAATGTTATATGCACCATCAACGTCAAATTGTTTTTCATCCATTCTAAATTCAATAGAAAGTGGATTGCTATGTACAAGAATTAAGGAAGCAACTCGTAAATCATGATCTAAATCTTTTCTAAGTTTATAGGCAACATTCTCCATTTCATAGGTAGTTTGTAATTGCCATAAACGAAGGTTATATAAGTAAAGTGGATCGTATTTATGTTCTTTAGTTATAGATTGACCAATGTACATATTGTATTCAACACCATCTGTTTTGTATCGTTCAAAATAATGTGGAAATATCTTTTGCGCTTCTTCTTGTTTTTTGTCTATAAACTTTGCAAGTTTATCATTTAACTTAGTAACGCTATTCTCGTAGTCCTTTCGTTTTTCATAAACTACTTGTAGATTTTCGTCTAACAGGGCTAAATAGCAATCAACAACCTCCCTAAGTTCATCGTTAATTTCTTTGATATGATTAAAAACAGGATATATTTCACGTTTTAAAAAATCAAGAATTGCTACTTCATCACCAGCTTTCATACCTTTTTCAACATCGACCAAATATTCTTCAACACGATACATCAATTCATCATAAATTGGCAATGTTTCTTTTTTACAAGCTTCGCGTAAAACATGAATGGCAGAACTTAACTGCTTTGTTAAATCCTCTTTAATCGCTTTGTTTCTGGCCAATGAAGATTCTTTAATATCTGACTGTCCAAAAAGTGGGTACACATCATGAAAAGCGATTTTTTCAATTTTAGCATCCTCGTCTTTATCGAGAATCGCATTTTGATAATTCTCAGCAGCTTCATAAAAACGCCATTTTACCGATGGATGAATCGATGTGTAAAACTCTTGAATAGTAGCTTCTAATATATTTAAATATTCTTCAGAGTTACGTTCAGCAGCAGCCTTAAACATTGGTATAATGTCTTTAAGTTTTTGTTTGTTTACTGAATTTAATTCGTAAGCTCTTGGAGAAGCTATTTCAAGCAATAATAAATCCTGATTATTTGAGGTTTTAATCGGAATCAGGATAATGCTGTTGATTTCTTTATCTTCCAGATTTAAAGAAAACTTATTACCTCCTGAGAGTTTTTTATAATTCTCAACATCTGAAATGACAATACTTTCATTGTCGACAAAAATTTTATTGATAACATGATTACAGAAATACTTCTCGCAAGTGATTTGCTTTTCTTCTGTTAATAGAATGCTTTCAGAACGTTTTATTTTTACACTACCTTCATCTAAATGGCTAATATCAAAAACAGAGTATCCAACTTTTAAATCAGCAATACCAAAGAAATCTCTCAGGTTGTTTCGGATTTTTTCGGTCATTGAATCGTCTTCTCGACCAATTAAATTATTTTGAATAGAATTAATAGTTTCATCCGTAGTTACATCAAAAAGGTTCATGATTCCAAAACCTTTAAAGATGTATGAGTTGGGCGGAAACTTTTCTCTCCAAATATCAATATTGTTGAAATTATCTAACAGTAACTTTATATCATCTTCAGTTATTTCTGGAGCATCTTCGGTTTTAGTAATGTCCATGAAATCGCCGTTAAAAGCAACTCTGTAATGCCTTGTGAATCCTGTATTTTTATCAGGAATATCAAAATAGAAAGGACGTTTTAAGTCTACATTGTAATTGTAAATTGTTCCAAGAATTAATGTACATGCATATATATACATAGCATCTGGCTCAAAGTTTCTTACTTCAAATATATAATCATCTCCCGCATTGTCTAAGATATTTTCAAATCGGCTTGTAAATTTGAAACAAGTAAACGAAAATGGAACGGTAGCAGCTTTAATTTCATTTGAAGTTAATATTTCAGGGAATAATGGGTCTAAGAGAAGATTAATAAGTTCTTCATGTTTCTCCAACAATGAGAAGTCAGAGAAACCCTCAATTAACTCAGGAATTTTGTTGATCTCTTCAACCATGTGTTTAGCAGAGATATGATACGGATGACCTTTGAATTCCTCATTAGTATACTTTTTAAAAAGGTCGTAAACCACTCTAAAACTAATATTAATGTGTAACGGTAATTCTAAGTCTGAGCTACTATGAAAGTTACGAATTGTCATTTTTTCCCTTCTTTATCTGTAATTACAAAATTACGAAATGTTTACTTTAGTCTATTAAATCTAGAAAACCTTACAATTGAGACAAAAAAAACCGCCATATTTGGCGGTTAGTTTTTTAAAAGTGAAAATCGTAATCTCTTATTTTTCCTTTTTGACCTAAACTGTTGAATTTCCAGCTAAATCCTAACATGAAGTATTGTTGTAAAACAGTACTTTCAGAATCTTCAATATAGTTGGAAGTTGCAATTCTTCTAGCGTTGGTATTTTGATTTAATAAATCGTAGGCTTTTAAAGTAATAGTAGCTTTGTCGTTTAGTATTGAATAAGCTAAAGTTGAATTCCAGAACCAAGCCGATTGATTAAATCCTATAACGTTTGGATTATACGTATAATTTACATCATTTCTCCACTCTAACTTTTTAGGGAAGTTTGTTTTTGTTCTAATACGTAAACGATGACTCGTGAATTCTTGATCTAAGAACGAATTTACATTATATGAAGTTTTAGAAAAAGTAATATCATATCTTGGTTCAATCGAAACTATTTTATTCCAATTAAAAGAGAACCCAAAGTTTGGAGTTACCGAGAAAGTTTCAGCAATGTTATCTACGTTATTTAAAATATTAACACTTCTATTTCCGCTTAACCTTGTTCCTAATCTAAAGTTAATAGTTGTAATTGAATCTATCTTTACATTTTTGTTGTAATTAGCTCCACTCCAAAAGTCGTAAACGCCATCTGCATTATCATAGGTTGAAGTTCTCACTAAGTTATCATCAATACTTGTTCTACTTACAATTTGATTATTGGTTAAACTTCCTCCCATATACATGAAGAACCCTGTTCTTTTTTGCCAATTATATTTATTGAAGTTTGCATAAACTCTATGTGTTTGACTAGGCTTTAAGTTTGGATTACCAGTTACGATATTAGAAGGATTGGTAACATCACTAAAAGGTTGTAACTGATTAATGCTTGGAGCGTTATTGTCTAAGGAATAATTTAAATAAATTGAGGCTTTTGAGTCAAAACGATATCTAAAAGTTCCATCTAAAATAATGTTATTGAAATCTTTTTCAAGACTTAAGTTTGGTCGTAACAAATCAATATTTTGAAGAGTTCTATTTACCTGTCCAACTTCAAAGTTAAAACGCCATTTTTTAACGTTGTAAACTAAATCAATAGAAGGAGTTTTAGTAATGTCGTTATAAGTAAAGTTTGTACTTAAATCAGTATTAAAATTGGTGTAATCTTGTGTAGAGTTTTCGAAATCAAAAGTACTTTCAACATTGGTTCGTTCATCTCTTCTATAACGATATTTAGTATCTAAGAATAACTTTTTAGAAATTAAAGGAATCCTATAAGAAATTCTAGATCGAATGCTATTTAATTCATTGTCAATTATACTTTTTTGGTCTCTTACTTCAGAACTTGGATTTGTTCCGAAAATAGAAATTGTCGATTGATTAAAATCCTCTCCGTCAGATTGATCTATTTGGTTTTGAATAGAAGCTTTGATAAACGAACCTTTTGCCCCAAATCGTTTTGTGATGTCAATCGTATTCTGAAAATTTTTCGCATCAAACTTAGAGAAGGAGCTACTAGAAAACTCATTCGTTAATACTTGGTTTTCATCTAATGATTCTTCAAATCTATTAAAGATACTTTCTCTTCGATTAAATACAAACGAAGGATTTACATTAATTAAAAAAGTAGAATCAATTTCAACATCTAGTTCAGCATTAATACTGTGATTATGGTTTTCGTTATCTGAATTAGAATTTGAATTTGTGAAGTAACGTCTGTCCGGAAGTGTATATTCTCTATTGTTTCTTGAAACGTCTTTAGAATTACTTCCAGAGTAAAAATAGTCAGCATTTACGTCGAATCCCTTTTTGTATTCGTCTGCATAGGTAGCCCCAGCAGTTCTTGAAGAAATAATTCCACTTCCACCACCAAAACTTCTTCCATTGACACTAAAACCGCCATTTCCGTTAAACCAAACGCCGCCACCATTACCAAACATTTTTTGAATTTCGCCAAAACTAAAACCTGGAGAGTTAATGTTATTTGCACTGGCTAAAACACTAAAACGTTGATTATTATCAAAGCGATTTACCATAGTTGCACCTTCGTAACGTTCATCAGTTCCTCCGCCAGCAGAAACTCTACCAAACCAACCTTTGTTATTTTCTTTTTTAATGGTAAGATTGATGGTTTTATTATTAGCATCTCCTTTTTCACCAGAAAAAGCCTCGGATTTCGATTTAGTATCTGTAATTTGAACTTTTTCAATAATCTCTTTCGCCAGGTTTTTCGTTGTAATTGTAGGATCGTTTCCGAAAAAAGGTTTTCCGTTAACTAATATTTTATTTACAGGTTTTCCATTTACAGTAATTTTACCTTCTTCATCTACCTCAACTCCAGGTAACTTTTTTAATAAATCTTCGACATTAGCATTTTTTTTAGTTTTAAAAGATTTAACGTTGAATTCTAAAGTATCTTTTTTAATAGTAATTGGAGCTCTCGATTTTACCACTACTTCATTCAAAAGGTTTGATTCTTCTTTTAAAGAGATGGTTCCAAGATTAAGGTTCGGAGTTTTGTCTAGAGAAATAACTTTTGAATAGTTATCCATTCCGATAAATGAGATGAATAGCTTTGCTTTTTTGTGAAAAGATTTACCCTCTAGAGAAAAGTTTCCTTTCTCATCAGAAATAGTATAAGATACAATAGCGCTATCTTTAATTTTTTCTAAGTGGATTGTTGCGGCTTCAATTGGAGTTTTATCTTTTTCTGTTTGTATTTTTCCCGAAATACTAAATTTATAAGACTGCGCTTTTACACCTATAGCAAAGGTTAAAGCAATTAAAATCAGTACTTTTTTCATAGAAATTATTATTGTTTTTGATTGTCGGCGCAAAAAAACAAAAAAATCAACCTTTCAAAAAGTTAATAAAAGTTAATTTATGTTATTTTTTGAAAAGTTGATTCTGAGGGTGTATCAATTATTTGCGCAATTTAAAGCGCCTGATTTTACTTTTGTCTGAAATAAATACTAATAGGAACACCAGAAAAATCATAATGTTCACGAAGTTTATTTTCTACAAAACGTTTGTATGGATCTCTAATATATTGAGGTAAGTTAGCAAAGAAAGCAAACTGTGGAGTATGCGTTGGAAGTTGCATACAATACTTAATTTTTATGAACTTACCTTTAATTGCTGGAGGTGGCGTATGCTGCATAATCTCCAACATTGTCTCGTTTAATTTACTTGTTTGAATTTTGCGCTTTCTGTTTTCAAAAACTTCTACAGCAGTTTCAATTGCTTTGAATATTCTTTGTTTTGTTAACGCAGAGATAAATACTATTGGAATATCAGTAAAAGGAGCAACAGTTTCACGGATTTTTCTTTCGAAATCACGCATTGTATTTGTCTCTTTTTCAACCAAATCCCATTTATTCACCAGAATTACAATTCCTTTTCTGTTTTTTTCTGCTAACCAGAATATCTTTTCATCTTGTCCCTCAAAACCACGAGTTGCATCAACTACAACAACAGCAACATCACAATGTTCAATTGCACGAACAGCTCTCATTACAGAATAGAATTCTAAATCTTCTTTAACCTTCGATTTTTTACGAATTCCAGCGGTGTCAACTAAATTGAATTCAAAACCAAAACGATTGTATTTCGTATCAATTGAATCTCGTGTTGTACCAGCAATGTTCGTTACAATATTTCTGTCTTCACCAATTAAGGCATTAATGAAAGAGGATTTTCCAGCGTTTGGTCTTCCTACAACTGCAAATCTTGGTAATTCATTTTCTTTATCGTCATCTTCAGATGGTTCTGGAATTTTTTCTACAATAGCATCTAATAAATCACCAGTCCCACTACCATTTACTGAAGAAATAGTGTGGTAATCTCCTAATCCTAAGTTGTAAAACTCAACCGCGTCAGCAGCTCTCATTGCATTATCAACCTTATTTACCGCCATAAATAAAGGCTTTTCTACTTGACGTAAAATTTTAGCAACAGCATCGTCCATTGGTGTAATACCTTGTTCTACATCTACAACAAAAAGAATAATATCCGCTTCATCTAAAGCAAGCTGAACTTGTTTTCTGATTTCTTCTTCAAAAATATCATCTGATCCTACTACATATCCACCTGTATCAATCACAGAAAACTCTTTTCCATTCCATTCAGATTTACCGTAATGACGATCTCTTGTAACTCCACTTACTGAGTCAACAATAGCTTCTCTACGCTTAATTAATCTATTGAAAAGGGTTGATTTACCTACATTCGGTCTTCCTACAATGGCAACAATGCTACTCATTCAAAAATAAATTTTGGGCAAAGATACAATTTACTGAAAGGAAACCATCAGTATTTTTAAATACTATGCTTTTTTTGCTAACTTGTATGGTATTAACCTTATAAATATGGATGATCAGTTATACAATCAGATTTTTTTAAAACCTCGATTTCAACTTGAAATGAATTTACCTGCGACTGAATTAGTAGCTAAAATTTTAGATGTTGTTGATAAGGAGGAAAATTATAAAATTAAGATAGTTGATCATCATATAATAATTGATGTTCCGGAGAAAGAAAGTCATTTTTGGTCGCCACAATTACACATGGAAGTTGAAGATGGCGTAGATGAAAAGGCAAAAATCAGAGGATTATTTGGTCCGAAACCTCACGTTTGGACTTTATTTATGTTTATTCATTTTGGGGTGGCGTTGGCATTTTTCATCTTCGCCGTAATTGCTTACACAAATCATTCTTTGGGAAATAGTGTTACGTTTCCGGTAATCATGTTAATTGTGTTGCCTTTACTTTGGATTACCTTGTATTGGATTGGTAGAGTAGGGAAGTCTTTCGGGCAAAATCAAATGGATGAACTTAAAAGCTTTACTGAATCAATACTTAGAAAAGTAAAATAAAAAACAACCATTATTTTTAAACAATGGTTGTTTCTTTAAAAGAATGAAATTTTGATTACTGTACGTTTTGATAAATACTTACAGTTCCACTATCTTCATTTGAAACTAATAATAAGTCTTTTCCGTTCGGACTATCTTTAGCTGGAATAACTAATAAGCCTTCTGGAGCTTCATCTCCGTTATGAGATAAAATGCTTAAGAACATTGGCGAAGTTGGATTAGTAATATCATAAACCATTATTTGATCCGTTCGTTCTAGTCCAACAAAAAGAATACAACGTTCGTTATTTATATTTAAAACTTCTACAGCTTCTGGTTCTGCACCTTTGTCATCACTTCTTCCGTCATCATCATTAAACGTAGCTGGAGTTAATTCTAATGTTTTCTTAGAAATACTATTTCCGCTATCATAAATTAAAGCACCATTTTCAGACCAGATAGAAAAAGATCTTCCTCCATAAGAATAAAGCTTATCATAGTCTCCATCATTATCGGTGTCGCCCAAATCTAAAGCGATTTTTAATCTTCCTAAATTTTCTTCTTTTTGTAATTCAGTGGCATTTGGAAAAGCTGTAGGATCTAAATCAATTTTTTTGATTCTTTCTTCATTTACAAAGATTTCTTCGTCGTCATCTTCTGTGTCTGTTCCTTTATCATCAATATATTCTCTCGCGTCTCCTTCGTTTGCTGAAATAATATATCCTGTTCCATTAATATTCACATAAGTAATAGCATCTGGTTGATAGATTCCATAAACAGGAATATTGCGTAATTCTTTTTTACCGTCTTCATTACTCGGATCAATGGCATTTCCTGCAACATTATAATTTTTAAATCCTAAAGGATATATTCCTTCGATAGTTTTTGTAACTAAGTTTACTTTTTGCTAATCCGTTGTTTTCTTGCAAAGAAACCCAAGCTGTTTTTGAATCATCTGAAACTGCGATATATTCTGGTTCAATATCTTTTGTTAAATCAGCGTTCGGTCCAAATACTCTAAAACCGCTGCTTTCTAATGAAGCTTCCTGACTATTAAATGCAGCGAAGTTTAAAGTTGTAACATTACCGGTTTCAACAGTAATAATACTTATACTTCCTTCAGGGTCATTTGTATATAAACTATTTGGTTCTCCTTCATTTGCACAAATAATTAACTTTTCATCTTTAGAAAAAGTAACCATGTCTGGTAAAGCTCCTACAGTATAAGAAGAAATTAAAGTATTGTTTTCAGCATTATATAATGCAATTCTACCATCGTTTTGTTTTACGGCATCTTCAAGAGCTACTGCGACTTTTCCTTCATAAGTACTAATACTATTTGGCGCACCAGACATAACAGGTATTGATCCTGTTTTAACTGGAGCGTCAATATCTTTTAAGTCATAAACAGAAATTTCTTTTGCTTCTGAGTTAACAACAAATAGTTTTTGAGTTTTAGATTCGTATGCAGATATCTCTGCAGCGCCTTCTCCACCGACATTAATAGTGTTTACGTATTGGAAGTTAACTTCGGTGTTTATAGGTGTAATTCCGCTATTATCGTCCTTACAACTAAATAAAGTAGTCACTAATAATAGTGATAAAGTTTTAAATAAAATTTTCATGGTTGATAGTTTTGACAAAACTTCATGTAAAACTTTATTCAAAAGTTATGTAAATAAAAAGAGTTTGTTAGCGAATAGAGGCTAATGTTAAATTATTCTTTATAACCGAATCTTCGAAGTTGTTTATCATTCGATCTCCAGTTTTTATTTACCTTAACATAGAGGTCTAAATAAATTTTCTTATCAAAAAATTGTTGCAGGCTTTTACGCGCTTCTGTTCCTACTCTTTTGATAGCTGTACCACGATGACCTATAATAATTCCTTTTTGTGTTTCTCGCTCCACCATAATTACAGAACGAATTTTGATGATATTATCTTCTTCAACAAAACTTTCTGTTTCAACTTCAACAGAATAAGGAATTTCCTTTTTGTAATGCTGTAAGATTTTTTCTCTAATGGTTTCGTTCACGAAGAAACGTTCAGGTTTATCCGTCAATTGATCCTTTGGATAAAAAGGCGGTGAATCTGGAAGTAGCTCAATTATTTTATAGAAAACAGTTTCTACATTAAATTTTTCTAGCGCGGAAATGACATACACAAATGAATTTGGAACTTTTGAACGCCAATAAGCAACTTTTTCCTCGACTTGATCTTGTGTTGACTTATCTATTTTATTTAATAATAAAATTACTGGAATTTTACTATTAATAATTTTATTGAAGAAAGCTTCATTTTTTAATTCGGTTTCTCCAATTTCTACCATATAAATTAAAACATCAGCATCATCGAAGGCAGCTTTTACAAAATCCATCATGGAATCTTGTAATTCATAGGCTGGTTTGATAATTCCAGGTGTGTCAGAAAATACAATTTGATAATCTTCTCCATTAACAATTCCCAGAATTCTATGTCTGGTTGTTTGTGCTTTAGATGTGATGATAGATAATTTTTCACCAACCAAAGCATTCATTAAGGTCGATTTTCCAACATTTGGATTCCCGATAATGTTTACAAATCCTGCTTTATGTGTCATGCAGGCAAAGGTAAGTGTTTTTTATTCTGTTGATTATAAAAGACTCCTATAGTTTTTTTAAAAAAGGTTAATTTTTATTTGGATATAACTGAAAAATGTTTGTATCTTTGCCGTCCAATATCGCGGGATAGAGCAGTAGGCAGCTCGTCGGGCTCATAACCCGAAGGTCGCTGGTTCGAGTCCAGCTCCCGCTACTAAGTAAAACCGATTCAAATCTTGAATCGGTTTTTTTATTTTAATTCTTTGGTAAAACAAAACTATAGAATTAATTAAGCTGATTTTTAGGTTTTTCACCATTTTTCCAAGAAGTTAAATTTTCAACGGTGGTTTCACAAATATTTGTAATCGCTTCTTCCGTAGCAAACGCTTGATGAGGTGTTAATAATACTTTCGGATGATATATCAATTCTTTTAGCAACGGATCTTCAATTTCTTCCGAATCATGATGGTAGAAAAATACACCACTTTCTTTTTCGTATACATCCGTAGCATATCCTTTAAGTTTTCCTGATGCTAAAGCATCTAAGATAGCGGTTGTTTTAACGATACCACCTCGGGCTATATTGACGAGTATTAAATCGTCTTTTTTAATGATGTTAAAGAAATCTTCATTGATAAGATATTTAGTTTCTGAAGTAAGTGGTAAACTAATAATGATAATATTAGCTTGTTCACAAATAGCTTCTAATGAAGTGTACTTTACATCATACTTTTGTATTAATTCTTTATTTTCTTCTCTATCATTTACAAGAATTTCGCAATCAAAACCGTGTAAAATTTTTATAATAATGCTTCCAATCTTTCCACTTCCTAAGACACCGACTGTTTTGTTTTCAACATTTGAACCGACGAGATTGCCTAATGCAAAATTGTTCTTTTTTACCTGTTTATTTGCGGTAATAACGTGTCGTTTTAAACTCATGAGCAACGCAATAGCATGTTCTGCAATCGCATTTGGTGAATACTCAGGAACATTTGCAACTTTCAAGCCATATTTCTTTGCTGTGGTTAAATTTACGTTGTCATAACCAGCTGATCTTAAGGTGATATACTTTACACCGTTGCTTTTTAACTTGGCTAAAATGTTTTCTGAAGCATCGTCTGCTGAAAAAATAGAAATAGCATCAAATCCTTTTGACATTTCCGCTGTTTCTAAAGTTAATCGTTCAGAGGTATAACCAAATTCATATTCGGTATTATGCACAGAGGCTTCTAGAAAAGGTTTTTCAAAAGGTTTAGTACTGTAAATTAATGTCTTCATAAAAGTAAGTAGAGGTAATTTTGATTAAGATTTGATTTTTCCTATCATACAACTCACATAAGAAGTTGCTTTTTTACCGAGGCTATTTTCATCTCCTGAAATTGGATACCCTAACTTCGATAGTTTTTCTATTGCTTTTTGGACACTATTTTCGTTAGAATAGTCTAATGTTATTGAAGAATTCTCATGATGAATGTTCACCTCGTCAATTCCTTCAATTTTTAAAAGATTATCAGTAATCGTCTTTTCACAACCGCCACATTTTAGGTTTTGTATTTCTAGTGTGATTTTCATTTTAGTAATCGCTTTTATCAAAATTAATTAAAACATACCTCGGTAGAAATGATAATTCTCAGTTCGGATGTACATGATGGAAATCATTTTAATTATAAGTGAGATTATGTTGCTTTATATAAATTTTAAGATGTTAAAAAATGAAAATACAGCACTTAGATGAACGAGTTATAGATTATAAAGAATCTATTAAAACTGTTGTTGATAAGAAAAAAATGTGGGAAACGGAAACTAAAAAATTGATAGTCGACACGTTAAATGAAATCGTAGCACAGTATGATATAGGTTGGATTGTACAAGAGCTTAATTGGATAAATAATAACGAGGCTGTGAATATTACATTCAATTCATTTCCAGCTGAATTAATGGATTGTACCAATCAAATTCCATCGTATCAATTTATTCAAGGAGGCACATTGGTTTTTACAGAATCCTACAGTGGTGATGTGTATATATTTATAATGTTTCCTTTTGTAGAAAACTTAGACAACTCTAGTGTAGAATTAGGATTTTACACACCACAAGAAATTACAGAAAGATTGATCATAGAAAAAGTAGATGAGTTTTTAAAAGAAATGATTAAATGGGAAGTGCCAACTTATAAAAAAGGTTTAGGATTTAGAAGTAAAGAAAGTTGATAATCAATCTTATTTAATTATCAACTTTCTTTAGTTTTTTTAAAACTTTAAAAACGAGTATTCTCTAATCTCATTATCTGAAAAAAGAGAATATCTGTAGTATGTTATTTTTAAATAATAGCAGGGGAACATCTCTGATATTTCAATTATTCCGTTCTATATTTTCCAGTTATTGAATCGACTACTATTTTAAAAACAATAGGAACTTTATCATAATACATTTTACTTGAAAACTCCGAAATAAATAATGGTTTTTTATCTTCTTTTCGCGAGATAAGTTCTTTTATTCCTAGAGCGAATTCTCTCAAATAAGCTTTCGAATCAATACTCGAAAGTTTTTCAAAAGAACCTTCTGCTAGTACGGATTTCCAATTATTGATGTTTTCAATTTCTGTCACTCCAATCGAAACAGCATTGTTTTTTTCTAAAGCCTCGGTTTTATGACCAACTGAAGAATACATTATAAAAGCATTCTTGTCGGCATCAAAAAAATACGTGATGGGAACTACATAGGGTTTATTGTTATAGATGTACGATAAATTCCCGATGTAATTATCAGCTAAGATAGCTTTACTTTCCGTTAAGTTTAAGTCTCTAATCATCTGGTTATCATTTTAATATTTACTTGAAAGTTACACGAGATAGAGTTTAAAAACTATGATATTTATCACTTCTTAAGGGTGATGCAAGTAATTTCAGGAGGCATTCCTAATCTGCCAGGAAAACTTAACCAACCTAAACCTCTATTTACATATAAATATTGATTATTTATTTCATAAAGACCAGCCCAATGCTTGTATTTATATTGTATTGGACTCCAATAATATTTTTTATACTGAAAACCAGCTTGCATTCCGTGAGTATGTCCTGAAAATGTTAGGTTTATTCCTGTTTTGTATATTATTTCTTCTTCCCAGTGACTAGGATCGTGAGTTAATAACATTTTAAAAGGAATATTTTTAACAAGTTTATGAGCTTTTTTTAAGTTGCCATATCTTTTAAAAGGAGGATTTCCCCAATTTTCAACACCAATAATTGCTATCTGCTCATTATGTTGAGTTACGATTTCAGCATCATTCAAAAGAAGATAAAAATTGATGGTTTTGTAAAATTGTTTTATGCTATTAAAGTTTTGCAATTTATCTTCTTCAGAATCCCAATCACTATAATCGCCGTAATCATGATTTCCTAAAACTGCATATTTTCCTTTAGTAGCTTTTAGTGTAAGAAATATGTTTTCCCAACCTTTTAATTCCCAAGCATAATTGTTTACCAAATCACCGGTAATAAAAATGTAATCCGGATTCAACTCGTTAATTATATTAAAAGCATTTTCTAAAATTGAATACTTGTAGTTAAAGCTTCCTAAATGGATATCAGAAATTTGAACAATTTTCAATCCGTTAAAAGCCTTTGGAAGTTCGTGGATTTTAATAGTTTCATGATATACTTTAAACCTATAACGAGTTTTAAAAATTCCATAAAGAATTGCAAAAAACGGTAAGAAACCTGAAAGTAAACCAGATAAAGGAACTATAATTTGAGATTCTTTTTCTGTAAATAAATAATTTGTTAAGTATAGAAATGTAATAAAAATTACAAATACAATTTTAGGGATGAAAGAAGAAACGGTTAATCCAAATAGCGACGAAACTAACCAATATTTTCTCTCAGGATTTATATTATCTAGTCTAATTTTTAGCAGAATTATGGCAGTTATTAAACCTGAAGTAAAAATCCAGAAAAGAATATTTATGAGTGTTTCTAGTTTTTCAGAAACTATTAATTGTGTAATTTTCTGTAACCAATAGAAAGCAGCAATGTCAACTATTAAAATAGCGATACAAACGAGTAATATTTTAAAAAGTGAATAAGATTTCATCTTATACTTTTTTATGTAAGCGTCTTTTGTCTTTGTACGCCCAATAAATTCCTTTTACATCAGAAACCCAATTATCATATAAAAATATAAGTGTTATTTCTTCTAGAGTTTCTAGTAACCCGATGATTATCATAGTATAGAACAGACTATAGTCTGGATGGAAAAATAAGGCAGACAGAATAAAAACACTTTGTAAAATAGCTGATAATTTCGCTAGATAAGTGTGAAAAGCAGTTGCTTTACCATATTTATAATAAGCTATTATCATTTGAATGATATAGGGAATAAAGGTTATAGCAATTAGAGTTAAGTTTGTTTTGATAAAACTACTTTCAAAATAAAACAAACCGATTAAACCAACAATTAATGTTATTTGATCACCAAAAGAATCGAGTTGTGAACCTCTTGGACTTGTAATTTTTAATTTTCTGGCTATATATCCATCTATAGCGTCTGTTGAATAACTTATTAGTAATAACCAAGTGAATAATAAACGCACATCAAACCAGATTAAACCAAGTAAGAAAGGAGCGGCAAAAATGCGGTAAAAAGAAAACCAATCGGCAATGTTGAAGTTTTTGAATGTTAGCATTTTTATGATCTTAAAAATAAATTAATTCATTCTTTAGCAATTTACATTTTGAATTTATCAGACAAAATGATGAATATCATTAATGTTTATTGTATGATTTTTCCATCTTCCATTTGGATAATTCGATTAGTTTTTTCGGCAAATTCATGATCGTGAGTTACTACTAATAATGATAATCCTTCTTCCTCTTTTAGTTGTCTGAAAATATTAAACACATTCGAAGAGTTATGGCTATCTAAATTACCGGTAGGTTCATCACCTATAATTAAAGAAGGATTATTAATAAGTGCTCGCGCTATGGCTACTCTTTGTTTTTCTCCTCCAGAAATCCTAGAAGCTCGTTTTTTAGCTAAATGTTCAATATTTAACATTTTTAATTTACTCATAGCATCAAACTCAATTTCTTTTAATGTTTTTTCAGCTAGTTTTTTTGCAGGAAGCATAACATTTTCTAATACTGAAAACTCAGATAATAAATAGTGAAATTGAAATACAAAACCAATATGTTTGTTTCGTATAAATGATAAGTATTCGCTACTTTTTTGTGTGAGTAGTTCGTTGTTTAAAAATAACTCTCCTGAGTAATCGGTGTCTAGCGTAGAAAGTATATACAGTAAAGTAGATTTTCCACAACCAGATTTCCCCATTATTGAAGCAAATTCTCCTTTGTTTATCTTGAAATTGATATCCTTTAAAACATGAAAAGGTACAGGTTTTTGAAAGTGCTTGTTTATATTTTTTGCTTCTAAAACTATATCCATTTTATTGACCTCTTATGATTTTTACAGGATCTATTTTCTTAGCTTTTCTTGAAGGTAAATATCCAGCTAAAAAAGTAGAAATTAAAGCAAATGAAATTCCGATAATAAAGAACATTGGATCTAAATTAACAGGATACGTGTTTATGGTTGGTAAGGCCTCTGTTTCAAAAGGTATAGTACTTATAAACTTAGCCAGTAGATAACCACCAAGTAATCCTAATATTCCACCAACGACACCAATTATCATAGCTTGACTCATAAAAATTAGTTGAACATCTATACCAGAAAAGCCAGTTGCTTTTAATATTGCAATGTCATTCATCTTTTCATAAATAAGCATGTTTAAAATATTATAAATGCCAAACCCAGCAACAATTAAAAGCGTGATAGATACTGCGTACGTAATTAAGTTTCTGATGGAAGTACCTGTTTCAAACTGAGCGTTTGCTGTTTCTATATCTACCGCAGTTACTTGAAACTGATTTTCAATTTTTTTTGACAAAGAGACGGCTTTGCTAATGTCATGAAGTTTGATATTAATATCGGTAATATAATCTTCAGGTTTTCCAATAATTCTTTGAGCAGTTTTTAAATTAACAAAACTCTGTATATTATCTATTTCGGCAATTCCACTTTGATAAAATCCAACTATTTTCAGAGGAAATACATCACCATTTATCGTGCTAATTTGTATCCGATCTCCCACTTTTAATGACATTTTTTCTGCAATTCCCTTTCCAATTATAATTCCGTTATTGTTTTGTTGTAAACTTTGCAAAGTTCCTTTTACAACATAGTCTTCTAAGTTGAACAATTTAGCTTCTTCTAAAGGTTGAATTCCTTTTAAACTACCACCTAGTTCTATAGAACCAGCGATGTAAAATATAGTAGCTTTAACTTGAGGTATTGCACCTCGAATATTTTTTTTAGTTTTTAAATATTGAATAATAGGTAAGGCATTGTGGATTTTCTTTTGGCTTAATTTGGGTTTTATAGAATGTACAATGTTAAATGTATTTTGAGTCTCTTTGTACAAGTCTACAGGTTGCTTTTTTGAAGGCTTAATTTCGTTGTAAATATGTATATGTGGAGTTTGATTTATGATAAGATCATCTAACATAGTATTTAATCCAGTCATAAATGAAACCAAGGTAATATACGCTCCAATACCAAACATAACACCCATGGCGGCTGTAGAAGTTTGCTTAATTTTTGAAAGCAAATGGGTTTTAGCAATACTTAATATAACACTCCAGTTTAACATGTTTATTCTTTGTAGATGTATGTGTTTTCATCAATACCTGATATAACCTCAATAAATTCAATATTTTCAAGTCCAAGTTTTACGGTAACTAACCCGTTTTTTGTAAGTACTTGGTTACCTTCAGTCAGATAACTTTTTGGAATGGTTAGTACATTCTCTTTCTTTTTAATAATAATATTCGCTTCGCCCGATAAACCAGCATATAAAACTTCAGGAGCGTTTATAAATGTTGCTTCAACTTTAAAAGTTTGATTTCGTTCATCTTTTTGTGGGTAAATTTTTGAAACTTTAGCGCTAAATGTTTGTTCTTTATAAGCATCTAATTTTATAATTACATCCATATTCTCTCTAATACGAACAATATCAACTTCATCAACAAGCATTTCGATTAAAAAACGATTCGAACTTCCTATTAAAGCTAGTGGTTCTTGAATTGAAATTAGTTCACCAGGTTCTTTATAAATAGCGTACACTTTTCCTTTTATTTTGCTTTTTACAGTAAAGTCTTTAGTATTAATTTGAGAAACTCGATAGCTGTTTTCTGCCTGTTTGAGAGCCGTTTTTAATTGGTTTTCGGTTTGAGTGTATTTGTTTTTTAGTAGGTATAGGTTATTTTTTGACAATTCATATTTAAGCTTTCTAGCATCATATTCAGCATTTGAGCCAATTTTTTGTTGCCACAAGTTTTTTTGTCTGAAAAAATTAATTGAGTCATTCTTATAATTCAAATAAGCCGAAGCTATTTCGTCTTTTATGGTATTTAATATAGTGGCTTTTCCAAAATAATTTTCATGTGCTAATTGTAATGACAATTCACTGTTTTTTAAGTTGAGCTTTGGCGTATTATTTATTATTTGAATTATGTCTTGATTCCGAGCTACCTGAGTGCCTTCTTTAACTAAAACGTTCTCTATTATTCCAGAAACAGTACTATGAACATTATAAACGCTATCTGGTTGAATGGTTACCGACGAGTAAACGCATTCCACTAATTCCCTTTTTACCGGAAGCGTTTTATCTTGTTTGCTTTCGCAGGATAATAGAATATATATAACTAAGAAGAAAAGAGGATAAAGTTTCATGTTTTAGGTTAGTTTCATTTTTTTTAATGGAATAATTTTAACTGACACTCAAAATTAGAATCCACACTTCTTTGATGAAATGATATTTCTCATACCTTTTCATAACTGTTTTTTTGTTTAATTTATTGAAGTTGATATATATCATTTCGTTTTCCTTTTACTGAAATTACTTTTGGATATATCAATAACATTCAATTGGTGTTTTTTGGAAAAAACAATTTGATACATGTTTTTGAAATGGAACCTTCCGACCAAAACAAAGGGTTGTTGAATTTTACAGGTAATACTGTAGCAAGTAATTAAGAGTTTATCATTTGTTTTCTCTTTATTATCAGTAACTAAACTTTTTTAAAATGAAAAAAATCCTTCTACCAACCGATTTTTCCGAAAATTCGTGGAAAGCGATAGAATACGCATTGGCACTATTCGAAAATCAAAAATGTTTATTTCATTTCCTTCATGTTTATACACCTGTTATTTACGATGTTGGATATTTCGAAATTGGATCAGCGCAGATTGGTATGGTAGATTCCCTTAAGAAAACTGCAGAGAAGAGCATGAAAAACTTAATGGAGAAAGTAGCAACAAATTATAATAATGTAAATCATACATTTTCTTCGAGTGTGTCATTTAATACCATTACAAATGAAATTAACGAGTTATACAAAGCTAGTGTTATAGACTTTGTTGTAATGGGAACTAAAGGAGCATCAGGTTTAGAAAAAGTCCTATTTGGAACGAATGCGGTACAAGTAATAAAAAATGCTGAATGTCCGGTTTTAGCAGTTCCAAATGGTTATGTGTTTAATGATTTAAAAGAAGTTCTATTTCCTTCAGATTTTGAAGTGAATTTTCAAATAATAGATTTCCAATATTTTATTGATTTAGTAATTGGTTATAAAACCAAAATCAACTTACTCCATGTTTCAAATGATAATATGTTATCAAAGTTTCAGGAGTCAAATAAAGAAAAGTTAGAGCGTTTATTTGAAAAAACGGATGTAGAATTTACAATAAAAAAAAATCAAAGTATCACAGATGAAATTTCCAATTTTCAATCAATTAAAAAGATTGATATGTTACTTATGATAAACAATAAAAAGGATTTATTTGAAAAGCTATTTCTAAAATCAAAAGTTAAACAAATAGGTTTTCAAGTCAAGATTCCTTTCTTGGTAATTCCTTCATAAACAAGATTTTCAATAACTTAAATTAACAAAAGATGAAAAATATAGGTATTTGGCTAGATAAAAATCAAGCACACGTTGTAACTATAGAGAATAATGAAGAAACTTTTAAAACAATTCCTTCTAACATAGAGCATTTTCGTATTCATGGAGGCTCTGGAACTAAATTAAAAGGAGGTCCACAAGATGTGGTTCAGGATAGTAAATATTTAGAAAGAGAAAAGCATCAGTTTAGAAATTACTTTAACGAAATAATTCCTGAAATAAAAGAAGCAGATAGTATCGTGATTTTCGGTCCGGCAGAAGCTAAAATTAAGTTCAAAAAAGAGCTCGAAGAAAATCATAAAGCAGTTGATAAAAAGGTTGCCAAAGTAGAAACAGCTGATAGTATGACAGATAATCAGGTTGTTGCCTGGGTAAGAGATTTTTACAAATAGAGTGAATGTTTAGAATCTATGTAGCATGAAAAACCAAGCCGTAGGTATTACAAAATCATCTGGGAAAAGCATGCCATTTTCCATTCAAAAGCTTCAGAATTCATTAAGAAGAACTGGAGCAGATGAGCATACAATAACAAATATTGTACATAAGGTTCAAGAAGAACTTTATGAAGGAATATCTACGAAAGAAATATATAATAGAGCTTACGCATTGTTAAAAAAACACAAAGGTTATTTAGCAAGTAAATATAAACTGAAGAAAGCCATTTATGAACTTGGGCCAACTGGTTTTCCTTTTGAACTTTTTATTAGTAAAATTCTTCAATATTCTGGCTATAAAACTGAAGTAGGGCAAATTGTTCAGGGTAAATGCGTTTCTCATGAAATTGATGTTTTGGCTTATAAGGATACCCATGCAATTTTGATTGAGTGTAAGTTTCATGGAGAGCAAGGACTCAATAGCAATGTTAAAGTTCCGCTTTATATTCATTCTCGGTTTTTAGATGTCGAAAAAGGATGGAATTCTTCAAAAAACAAACACTTTCTTAAAGAAGGTTGGGTCGTAACCAATACACGTTTTACTGAAAATGCTATTCAATATGGAGAGTGTGCTGGGTTGTATTTGTTAAGTTGGGATTATCCTGAAAATGATGGATTGAAAGACCGCATTGACCGATTAGGTTTGTATCCAATTACAGTGTCAAGCTTACTTACAAAACGAGAGAAGCAGTTTTTGTTAAGTAGAAAAGTTGTTTTGTACAGAGAACTTTTGAAAGATTCTTTTTTTCTTGATCACCTTGGAATTTCTGAAGCAAGAAAAAATAGGATATTAAATGAAGTTAAAGAGGTATGTAATTTTTAAAAAAAGAAAATGCGAAATTCAGTAAATATCCATTTTTTAGGAGGTGTTGAAACGGTTACAGGATCAAAGTTTTTAATTGAAACGGAGGAAAAAAAGATATTAATTGATTGTGGTGTTTTCCAAGGAGTAAAGGAGTTGAGAGAAAGTAATTGGGAAAATCTTCCGATTGATGTATCCTCTATTGACATTGTGCTATTAACACATGGGCATTTAGATCATGTTGGTTATTTACCAAGATTGATAATGCAAGGTTTTAATGGAGAAATTATTGGAACTGCTCCAACGCTTGCTATTGCAGAAATCATATTAAATGATAGTGCAAAAATTCATGAAGAAAGTGCTGAACGAGCCAACAAAGAAAAATATACCAAACACGAACCTGCATTGCCTTTTTTTACCAAGAAAGAAGTAGATAAAACAATTAGTTTGTTTAAAGAAGAAGCTGAAGATACATGGATTTTAATCTCTGGTAATATTCGTTTCCGTTTTATGTATAATGGACATATAATTGGGGCGACATTTATTGAGTTAGATATTTTTAATAAGAGATTAGTTTTTTCTGGTGATATTGGAAGAATGAATGATTATTTGCTCAAGAATCCTAAAAAACCCGAATGGGCAGATTTTTTATTTATTGAAAGTACGTACGGAGATAAATTGCATCCCGAATTAGATTTCGAAGAAACTTTAGGTGAAATTATTAAAGAAGTAATTTGGGAAAAAGGGAACTTGATTATCCCAAGTTTTGCTGTTGAGCGTTTGCAAACAGTTATGTTTGTTTTATGGAAATTATACAAGAAAAACAAAATTCCAAACATTCCAATTTTTGTTGATAGTCCCATGGGAAATAATGTCTTGGAGGTATTTAGACGTTTTTCAAAATGGCATAAATTATCTGATGAAGAGTATCAGGCAATGTGTAATCATGTATATATTATTCAATCGTATAAAGAAACTTGGGAAACTATTGATGATAAGAGATCCAAAATAATAATTGCAGGTAGTGGAATGGTAACCGGAGGAAGAGTCTTGACATATCTTAGTCAATTAATAGATGAACCTTCTACAACGATTCTTTTGGTGGGTTATCAGGCTGAAGGAACTAGAGGTAGACAGCTTCAAAACGGAGCTCATGAAATTCGTTTTTTTGGGAAATATTATCCAGTTAACGCTAAAGTTAAAATTATCGAAAGTTTATCTGCACACGCAGATCAGAACGATTTACTCAATTGGATGGATAACATAAAAAATATTCCTGAAAAAGTATATTTAATTCACGGTGAAAGCACTGCACTAGATGCTTTTCGAGTGAAAATTAAAGACACATACAAATGGAATACAGTTATTCCAAAACGTAACCAAGTCGAAAGAATTATGGTTTAGTTACTAATTGGAGTTAAAAAACACCTTAGAAAGTTATTGTTGCTCCTCTAAGGTGTTTTGTTTTATATTTAATTTATTGGTTAATTAAATCAGCAGTTTCCTTTATGTTTTCTTTGAGTTGCTTCGCGATATCTTGATTACCATCTTGGTCATTTGGATTAATTTCAATCACACCATTTTGATTTCCATCCACAGCTTGCGATAAATCTATTTGGTTAAGTGAGTTAAGGAATTGTTGTATCTTAAATTCAACAGTTAAGTTCACAATTCCTTCAGTAACAGTAACACCAGTACTTCTTCCAACATCTAAATTTTCACTAGTATCATGCCAGAAAATGAATTTTTTATCATTTACAGTTCCCTCTATGTAAATAGATTTGTCATAAAGTTTGTCGGTAGTAGGTAATGTTTTGTCTTTATGAAATTTGAATCGTAATTCTTTGTAAGTTCCATCTGGAACTGCGACATCACCAATTGTTTGTTCAAGGGCAGTTCCATTAGCCATTAAATCAATATGATAAGGACCTCTAAACATAACTTCATCTGTGTCTAAGCTACTATTTGGATCATCATCATTTTTAAAAACAACATCTCTAATAGAAATTTTAAATTCTGTAAAAACAACCGTTGAGTTCTTACTATTAACTTGCGTAGTTTTGTTACTTACAGCGCTATTATTGGCAGCTACACTAAGATTAATTCTTCCATCAGTATTTTCATCGCTAGAGCAACTGAAAAATAAAGTTAGTGCACTTACAAGTAAAATAGCTTTTAGTCTTAAATAAAATTTAGTACTGTTCATGTTTAAAATTTTAGTATTCATAATAAAATTGTTTTGGGATTGTTAAAGAATATTTTAAGTATTAGTTACAGTCGCTTTTTAATTTAAAGCGATCGTCATTTTTTCTTAAATCTATTTTGTTCTCATTTGGTTTTACGTCTATTTCATGTAAAGTCCAAGAATCGTTAAAATCGCTGTAATTCGGAACATCAATTGTTACGGTAATATTATTTCCGCTTCCACTTGCAGTCCATGTTCCATTATATGTGTTGCTATTTTCTGTTATTAATATGGTACCATCATTTTGAAAAGAGAATAGAAAATCAACATATGTATCTTCAAGATCAACATCATTTCTAATAAGTTTTTCGATATTGAATTCAGTACACGTACTGAATACGTTTTCAAGTTCACTAGTAGTACATGAATTACAATCATCATCATTAAAATCATTATCATCATCTTCATCACAAGTTCCATCAGCATTTTCAATAGCATTTTCAAGTTCTTGAATTGTATTTATTTCAATAGTAGTTCCATCTGTTTGAATAAGAGCTAATGGAAAGTTTAAACTCACCGCTGTATAATCCTCTAAGTCCTCAATAAAGTCGTGGAGAGATTTGTCATCTTGTAAAGTAATTGTCTGGATTAAATCATTAGTTTCATTAAAAACTGACGCAGAAATTGGATATACAAAATCAATACACTCTATGTCATCATCTATCTCATTTTCACCCGAACAATTTTGAGTATACGTTTGTAATTCAGCTTCAGAATTCACAACAACACTTGTATAATCTGGCAAAGTAATGGTGATAGGAAAGGTGATTACAATAGTGTCATTATCATCCTCAAATAGATCAAAAATGTCTTCAATATCTTCAAAATCACTATCGTCATTAACAACTACAGTTGTTCCATTAGCACTTACCGTTAAAGGAAATTGAACACTTACGCAACTTGCATTATCTATAATGTTATCTGTTGATCCATCTTTTTTTGATGTTCTACTCATTAAATTTGCAGCTTTAGAAGCAGTAGTTAAATTATCTTCAATCGGAGGGTCAATAATGATATTATCTTCAGTTCTACACGATAGTAGAAAAGAGAAACACATTGTAAATAATAGAATATTAATAGGTTTCATAATTTTCGATTTAAAATTTTATATTTATGTTGTGTTTATATTTAGAACAATTGAGTTTTAAATTATCCCGAACTTTTTTTTAAAAAATATCTTTTGGTAAAAAAAATATACCATAACATTTGTGAGAAATTTTTGTTCGCAGACTTGTATAATAAGTATGCAAAAACCTTAAGTGATATCTTATATTATAAATACGGAGCAACTTTAAATCCTTCAGATAAAGTACAAGATGCTTTTGTTAAAATGTGGGAAAACTGCTCAAAAGTAACACCTGAGGCTGCGAAGTCTTATGTTTATACTATAGCAAACAATTTAATGTTGAATGCAGTTAAGCATGAGAAAGTGAAATTGAATTATGCCAAAGTAGAACCAAAAGAATACACCAATGAATCTCCTGAGTTTTTACTGCGAAAACAACAATTTTTAGAAAAATACGAAAGAGTCTTGTCAACTTTAAAACCCGAACAAAGAGAGGCTTTTATGTTAAACAAAGTTGAAGGGAAAACCCATAAGGAGATTGCAGAGATGTTAGGAGTTACCAAAAAAGTAGTAGAGCATCGTATTTATGCTGCATTTTCAGTTTTAAAAACAAGGCTAGAAGATTTTAAATTAAAATAATTTTCGGGATATAATGCAGTTGAGTTGTTTTAGTAATGTAAAGAGAATGGAATGAATAAAGAATCTATCATACAAAAATGGTTGAATAACGATTTGAATTCTGAAGAGCAAAAGTTTTTTGATTCTTTAGAAGATAAACCTTTGTTAGAAGAAATTTTAGCAGAGGCGAAACGATTTAAAAATCAAAACCCTTATGATGTTCTTCCGTTTGATGAAATTGAGAAAAATATTAATAGGGAAAAGAGTTCATTAAAAACAAAAATTTATTTTATTACAAAAATAGCTGCCGCTTTTCTAATTGGTTTTGTAGCCCTTCTTTACTTTATGAAAGACGATTATAAAAATTACGAAACTACTATAGCTCAAAAGGAAATAATAGCATTGCCAGATAAATCTCAAGTTACGCTAAATGGTTCTTCGAAACTTAGTTATAATCATACAAAATGGAACAAAGAGAGGTTATTAACATTAGAAGGTGAAGCTTTTTTTGATGTTGAAAAAGGAAAACGATTTGTAGTACAAACTTCTCAAGGAATAGTTAGTGTTCTTGGAACCGAATTTAATGTTGAGGTTAGAGATTCTATTTTTAATGTGGTTTGTTACGAAGGATTGGTAAGCGTTATTCATAACAACAAAGAAATTAAATTACCAGCAGGAAAGGCTTTTAGTTTTTCTGGTAAAAATGGAGTTTTACAATACCATATTGTTGAAGCACAACCTTATTGGTTACAAAATATGAGTGTTTTTGAAAAAGTAGA
This sequence comes from Tenacibaculum sp. MEBiC06402, assembly GCF_049239625.1. Classification (NCBI taxonomy): domain Bacteria; kingdom Pseudomonadati; phylum Bacteroidota; class Flavobacteriia; order Flavobacteriales; family Flavobacteriaceae; genus Tenacibaculum; species Tenacibaculum sp. MEBiC06402. The sequence goes on along the minus strand of NZ_JBMKKT010000086.1, from coordinate 46,334 downwards.
TGTAGCAAAGGTTTTTGAAGCTATTGAAAAACAATTTCAGATAGAAATTATATATAATAAAACCGATGTCATTGTATTTACAGGGGCATTTGAAAATAATAATGTACAAAAAGCTTTAAATTCTGTAACTAAGCCACTTAATTTATCCTACGAAATACAAAATGATGGAGCAAAAGTTATTATAACCAATGCAAAAGAATAAAAAACATTTTTTTTTAAGCATTTTATTAATTACTCTCCTTTTAAATACTTCAATAAGTGGGCAAACAGGACAGGAAAAAGTTCCTCTTACTAAAGAGTTGAAAAGAATTAGTAATCAGTTTAAAGTCTTTTTTAATTATCAAAACGATCTTTTAAACGATGTTTTCGTCCGCCAGTCTTCAAACGATGATTTAAACCAAATAATCAAAAGTATTGTACAGCAAACAGGGTTAGTATTTACTAAGGAAAACGAAAGGATTTATACGATAACACTTCCAATTTTAGTTTGTGGATATGTAAAAGATAATCAAAACCTTCCCATTTCAGGTGCTACGGTGCAATCCAAAAGTGCTAATACAATTACAGATAATTCTGGGTATTTCGAAATTAAAACTTCATCTAAAAATGAAGAAATAGTAATTAGGTTTTTAGGATATGAAACTAAAAATCTTTTTGCTCTAGAGTTTAAAGCGAATATTTGCTTAAACATTGAATTAGAAGAAAAACAAGAAACAATATCTCAGATAATTATAAATAGCTATTTAACAAGAGGTATTGATAAAGAAAAAGAAGGAGCTATTACTATTGATTTTAGTAAGTTTTCAGTCTTACCAGGATTAACAGAGACAGATGCTTTACAAGCGGTACAAGCTTTACCAGGTATCCAGAGTACTGATGAAACTGTTTCCAATATTAATATTAGAGGAGGATCTAACGATCAGAATTTGATTTTATGGGATGGTATAAAAATGTATCAATCTGGACATTTTTTTGGATTAATTTCGAGTTTTAATCCAGAAATCACAAATAAGGTTACCATTATTTCTAACGGTTCTGATGCTTCATACACAGATGGTGTTTCAGGAACTTTATTGCTTCAATCAAATGAAAAAATACAAAAGAAATTTACAGGGAATTTCAGTATAAACTTACTCAATGTAAATTTATTTCTAGATGCACCTTTAGGTTCTAAGTCTTCTCTACAGATTGCAGGAAGAAGATCAACCAATGATTTGGTTAAAACACCTATTTATAATACGTATTTTGACAGGTTGATTCAACAAACCGAAGTTGAGGAAAATGTGGATGGTGTTGTTAATTCTAACCAGAGTTTTTCATTTTATGATACTTCTCTTAGATGGTTATATCAGCCATCGTCTAAAGATAAATTACGTTTCAACTTTCTTTTGATTAATAACGACTTAATTTTTGATGAAACAGCTGTCACAAATACTAGTGTAGAAGCGAAAGAGAGTAGTTTGTCTCAAAATAGTTTAGGGTTTGGTTTGAATTACAAACGTAATTGGACTTCCGATTTTTCTTCTGAACTAAATATTTACAATACCGATTACACGTTAAAATCAGTAAACTCAAATGTGCTTTCCGAGCAACAATTTATTCTAGAAAATGTTGTTTCTGAAACAGGAATTGATATAAGAGGAGATTATGTTTTTAATGATTATACATTTTCTGGAGGTTATCAGTTTGTAGAGTCAGAAATTACTAATCTAAAGGATATTGACCAACCTCGATTTTTGAGACTAAATTCAAAAGTAGTAAGAGAACATGCTTTGTTCGTACAAACATTATATGATAATAATAACGATTTAATTATAAAACCAGGAGTGCGATTTAGCTACATAGGAAAGTTTAAAAAGTTTTTTATTGAACCTAGATTTATACTTAGAAAAAAGTTGACTAAACATTTTCAGCTTGAAGTATTAGGTGAATTTAAGCATCAAAATACCTCACAAATTATAAATTTTGAAAATGATTTTTTAGGTGTTGAAAAAAGAACATGGCAATTGGCAGATAATGATAGCATTCCTGTTTTAAGAAGTAAGCAAGTTTCTATCGGAATAGAATATAAGCACAAAGGTTGGTTGGTAGATGCTACGGGTTATTATAAAGAAGTTGACGGAATTACTTCTCAAAGTCAAGGGTTTACCACCAAGTATGAGTTTGAAGAGGTAAGAGGAAATTATTCTGTATCCGGAATGGATTTTTTATTGCGAAAGCAATTCAGAAAGGTAAATACGTGGTTAAGCTATTCCTACATGTTTAATAGATATTTTTTTGATACGTTACTAGAGAAAACATTCCCTAGTAATTTTGATATTGGACATTCTTTTACGTTAGGAGCGGCTTATGAGCATAAGTATTTACGCTTGGCAACTGGTGTTAATTACAGAGTAGGAAACCCCACATCTATACCCATGGATGTGATTAACAACCAAATTAACTTCGGAGAGGCAAATAGTGCTAGACTTAATGATTATATAAGATTAGATACTTCTGTTCTTTATAAATTTGAAATAACAGATAAACTTTCGACAGAGGTAGGTGTTTCCGTTTGGAATGTGTTAGATAGAGAAAATACCATAAGTAATTTTTACCGATTGAATAATGAAAGTTTACCAGTTAAGTTTTCAAAAACTTCATTGAATAGAACAACTAATGCAATGGTTAGGTTTTCATTTTAAAACAATACAACTTTATTGTATAGTATAACTTGTTCTAGCAAACTGACTTAAACGAAAATAGCCTAAAACTTCTTCATTCGAATCATTTACATTCACGCAGTTTCCTTTTAACTGGGCAGGAGTAGTTTGAAACGGACCACCCGCTCCACCTTGTGTTCCTGACTGTTGTATTAATTGTTCGATGTAAAAATAAAACCGTTCTGAAATTCCAAATACTTTAATATCAATGTCAGTTCCTGGCACATTCTTTTCGTCAAAGTGTAAAACAAACGCTTCATTTCCATTCACAAACTCATCACGAATAGAAGATAATGATGGTACTGCTAAATTATCTTGTATGAATTCTCCCATGTAGTAATTCACTTCATCTGCAGGATCATCAAAAAGTACGCGGACTCTGTATTCATCTTCATTAAAACCTTCTTCTTGAGTAACACTATTAATTTCTGTAAAGCCTATTAATGTTTCAGTTGCTGAATATGTTTCACCATTATAAACAATGTTTAACGTGTACACAGCTCCAATTTCTGGAACAAAGTTCGTAGTGGTATACTCTCCGTTATTTTGATCTGTAAAAACAAATTGAGCTCCATCATTTTCTTTGGTAACACTCACTGTAGCTCCTGTTGCAGGAACAACTGCATTACTATCAAAATATGCCGTAGATGTACTTAATTTAATAGTTTGCTCGTTTCCGGTAGTTCCTTTTTCCCAATTAATAGAAGCTTCAACAACCAAACGTGCTCCACCATTCGGAACGTCAACATCTACTACATCAGTACAAGATGAAAAAATAGTACTGATTGCTATGAACAAGATATATATTGATTTTTTCATGATTTTAGAATTTAAAATTATAGGTTATTGATGGAGTAATTCCGAATATAGAAGTTCTTTCCGCTTCGTTTGCTCCAGTTTCATCGTTAACACCAAAACGAATAGAGGCAGCATTTCTACGAGAGTATAAGTTGTAAATACCAAAAACCCATTCGGCTTGCCACTTTCTATTTTTGTTCTTTCTAGGAGTTAAGGTTGCCGAAACATCTAAACGATTATAAGATGGTAAACGATCTGCATTTCTGGTAGAATATGTAGGTATAGACAATCCGTTATATTGAAATTGTCCATTAGGATATGTTACAGGACGTCCTGTTTGAAAAACAAAGTTCGCATTGAATGACCATTTTTCATTGAGTTCGTAATTACCAGTAACCGATAAATCGTGTGTTCTATCGAAAGGAGTGTTATACCAATCTCCATTGTTTAAACCTGGTCCGCCAGCTGCACCACCTAAAGTACGTTGTTCAGATTTTGAAAGTGTATAGGCAATCCAACCTGTTAAATCTCCCTCATTTTTACGAAGTAAAAACTCTAAACCATAGGCTCTGGCATCACCATTTAAAATTTCCCTTTCAATGGTGTTTTGAGCAATTAACTCAGCTCCATTAATGTAATCTACGCGGTTTTTAACTGTTTTATAATAAGCTTCTGTTTCAATAGAATAGGCATTGTTTTTAAAGTTTCTAAAATATCCTATTGCATATTGATCCGCAATTTGTGGTTTTAAGAATTCACCACTTGGCGCCCAAATATCTAGAGGCGTAGCAGAAGTAGTATTTGAAATTAAATGTAAATACTGCGCCATTCTATTATAACTGGTTTTGATAGATGACTTTTCGTTTACTTGGTACGACAAGGCAAAACGTGGTTCGAAATTACCAAAACTAGCAATGCTTTCTTTGTCTCCATAACTTACTTGTCCAGTTGGATCAGCACGTTCATAAATACCTAAATCAGTATTGTAGACTACAGGTAAATCATTCGCATAGGTGTTTAAAACCTGACTTCCAAATCTGTTGAAATAACTATAGCGAATCCCATACATAGTAGTTAACTTGTCTGAAATTTTATGTTCTAAACTAGCGTAGATTCCAGTTTCAACGGCAAACTTTTTATCTAAGAAATCTTCATTAATAGAAGATTCTGGAGTTAGTTTTCTAATTTCTCCTGGATTAAATTTGTAGTAAATTCCACTTACACCAAAATCAAACTTTAATTTATCATTCAAATAATAATCAACATCGTACTTTAAGTTGTAATTATCAATTCTAGACAACCAATCTAAACCAACAAATTCAAGTTGCAAATCGTAATTATATCGACTGTAAATAGCCGATAAGTTTGAAAATAACTTATCACTAAAAATGTGATTCCATCTAAGATTTCCTGATAGGTTTCCGTAAGAATTAAAAAAAGAATTGGTAAAGCTTACGTCATCATTTCCAAAGTACGCCGATAAATACAAGCGGTTTTTATCGTTTATTTGATAATTGGTTTTAAGGTTTAAATCGTAAAACCCAACTCTATTTTCATTATTAGCTAATGCCAAGAATATATTAGCGTAAGAAGCACGACCTGCAACTAAGAACGAACCTTTATCACCAAACAAAGGAGCTTCGGCTGTTAATCTACTGGAAATTAAACCAATTCCACCAGTAAGTTTAAACTCTTTGTTATTTCCATCTTTCTGACGAACGTCTAAAACCGATGAAACTCGCCCGCCAAATCTAGCAGGAATTCCACCTTTATATAATTTAACATCTTTAATGGCATCGTTGTTAAAAACAGAGAAGAACCCGAATAAATGAGAGGCATTGTATATAATTGCTTCGTCTAATAAAATTAAATTCTGATCTTCTGCACCACCACGTACATTAAAACCAGAAGCTCCTTCTCCCGCGTTCGTAACTCCAGGTAATAACTGAATCGATTTAATAACATCTACTTCTCCTAAAACAACTGGAATCTGTTTAATAGTTTGAGAACTAATTTTAGTTACACTCATTTGTGGACTTCGCAAATCTACCTTCTTACTTTCTTCAGAGGAAATAACTACTTCTTCTAAAACATTGGTGTCTTCATTTAAAGAAGCATTAAATTTTATGTTTTCCGAAAGTTGAATTTCTTTTTCAATAGAAGCATAACCAACATAGGATACTACTAAAGTATAATTTCCTTCTGGAGCGGTAAGTGAGTAAAAACCATATTCATTTGTGGTCGTTCCTAAACTGGTTCCTTTTAAAAAGACAGTAGCCCCGAATAAGGTTTCGCCATTTGCATTGTCTTTTAGTGTTCCACTAATTGTGTACTTATCTTGTGAAAAACTGAAAAGAGGAATTAAAAGTAATGCAATGATTACATAAATTCTCATAGTTGATTTATTAGGCATGAAATAAATGTTTAATGTTTGATGTGAAAACATTAAACAAAATTAGTTCTTTAGATTTTAGTATCAAAAGTCTTCATCTAATTTTTATATTAAATAAATGTGAAATATTTGTTGTTGACTATTCTTTAGATTTTGTTAGGAATGATTAAAATAAAAGGAAATGGTTCTCATAATAAGCAATCAACTTTTGTTATTTTTACACAAAAACTAGACTTTGTTAGAATTATTACAACAGAATTACGGCTATTTATTTGAGGAAGCTTTGATAAAAGAAATCGAGGAAGTAAGTACTCACAAAAAAATTGAAGCAAATAGCACGGTGATTGATATTGATAATTACATTACTTCAATGCCCTTGATTTTAAGTGGTGCCATTAAAATTTTACGGGAAGATACTGATGGAGACGAACTAGTTTTATACTACCTCGAAGTTGGAGATACTTGTGCTATGACGCTATCTTGTTGTATGGGAAGAACAAAGAGCAAAATTCGTGCCATTACAGAGACGGATGTGGAGCTTTTAATGATTCCAAAGCAGAAAATGGCAGAGTGGTTGACTAAATATAAAAGTTGGCAAGAGTTTGTATTGCAAAGTTATCATAACCGCTTGCAAGAGTTTATTGAAGCATTTGATACTATTGCTTTTTTAAAAATGGATAAGCGTTTGTATAAATATCTAAAAGACAAGGCACTGGTAAATCGTAATGAAATAATCCAAGTAACACATCAAGAAATTGCGAATGACTTGCATACTTCAAGAGTTGTAATTTCACGACTTTTAAAAGCTTTAGAAAAGGAGAAAAAAATAGAGCTTCACAGAAACAGTATAAAAATTTTAGAATTATAACATCTAAAGTAACATTCGTTACAATATAAAATAGAATGGCATCGTAATTTTACATAAAATTTCAAACGATGAAAAAAGCCGTTTTACTACTTGTATCAATTGTACTCTTTTATAGTTGTAAACAAAATACTAGTACAGATGTTGATTATTCAAAAAAGTCAACGAAAAAAGAGATGAATCAGCATGAAGGAGAGAAGCTCCTGAAACAACAATGTTATGTATGTCATAATCCAAAAGCTTCCCACGATAGTCGTATTGCTCCTCCTATGGTTGCTATAAAAGCACATTATATTGATAGTAACACTACTAAAGAAGAATTTACTGAAGAGTTCGTCAACTTTATAAAGAAACCAACTAAGGAAAAAGCAAAATTAAAAGGCGCTGTAAAACGGTTTGGAGTAATGCCGTATCAATATTACAAAGAAGATCATTTAAAGAAAATTGCAGAATATCTGTATGATTATCAAATTGAAGAACCTGATTGGTTTAAAGAACATTGGCAAGAAAAGAAAGGAATAAGCAATTACAATGAAGGGAAGAAATCTACAGCTCAAAATGCAGAAAAATCTAACGAAGAAATAGGTTTGGAGTTTGCTTTAGGAACAAAAAAAGTCTTAGGTAAAAATCTGATGGGAACGATTCAAAAAAAAGGAACATTAGCGGCCTTAGAATTTTGTAATGAAAAGGCAATTCATCTGACAGATAGTATGGCAACAAAGTACAATGCTAAAGTGAAACGCGTATCGGATAAACCAAGAAATCCTGAGAATGCGGCAAATCAGCGAGAGATAGAAATTATTGAGATGTATAAAAAAGCATTAAATGACTCGTTAGATATTAATCCAATAACTGAAACAAAAAACGAACAGATTCAATATTATTATCCAATTATCACTAATGGAATGTGTTTACAATGTCATGGAAAACCAGAAGAACAAATAAAACCAGAGATTCTAAACACGTTAAGCGAACTATATCCACAAGATAAAGCTACAGGATATACTGAAAACGAAATTAGAGGTATCTGGAGTATAACTTTTATAAAATAGCATATGAGTAATTTAACAGAAATATTAAACGGAGACACTCCTGTATTAATTGATTTTTTTGCAGAATGGTGTGGACCTTGCAAAATGATGACACCAGTGCTGAAAGACTTGAAAAATGATTTAGGCGATGAGGTAATTATTTTAAAGATTGATGTTGACAAGAACAATGCGATAGCGGCAAAATATCAGATTAAAGGAGTTCCAACATTTATGATTTTTAAACAAGGAAAAATGCTTTGGAGACAATCAGGAATGTTACAAAAGCAAGATTTAATTGAGTTAATCAATAAATTTAAATAATCTAATAACTCAGTGTATGTTTAAGAAAGGAACAAAAGCTTACAGCGTTATTAATTTTAAATGTCCAAAGTGCCAAGAAGCTGATTTTTTCACACATCGTTTTACTTTTAATCCTGTGAAAATTGGTAAAGTACACAATACTTGTCCGAAATGTGGCTTCAAACACATGATTGAGCCTTCTTTTTTCTTTGGTGCAATGTATGTAAGTTATGCACTATTTGTAGCCATTGCAGTTGCATTATTTATTATCACAAAAGTATTCATTGGTTTGTCGCTTTTACAAAGTTTTATTTCCATTATAGTTTTACTCTTATTACTAGGGCCGTTTTTAGTGAAATTATCTAGAATTATATGGAGCAATATGTTTGTTGATTATGAAGAACAGAGTTGAAATACAAACACTTAAACATCTTAATTAAATTATAAACACCTTCATTTTTTGGAGGTGTTTTTTTATATAACAGCATTGTAACATTAGTTACTGTACAGTTCTTCCTTCTCATTTAATTTTGTATCAAAATAAGAAAATAACAATGCGAGTAATAGTATTTATAAGTCTCTTTTCTTTTTTGATTGGGTTTTCTCAACAAAAATCAATGATTTCTAAGAAGGAAGTTCTACAGAAAGTTCATGAAGGAAATAGCTCTTTAAAAATTACCAATCAAGAATACTTGATGGCAAAGGCCGATTTTAATCAAAGTCGTGCAGTATTTCTACCAAACATTAGAGCTTCTCACACGGGGATTTTAACAACCAATCCGTTGATGGCTTTTGGTTCAAAGTTGAATCAAGAAATTTTAACGCAAAATGATTTTGATCCGGCTCGATTAAACGATCCAAATGAAACAAGAAATTTCGCCACAGTACTTGAAATTCAGCAACCATTAATTAACGTAGATGGTATTTATAAGCGAAAAGCTTCTAAAGTTAAAATGGAAGCCATTCAATTACAATCATCTAGGACAAAAGAGTATTTAACATTAGAAGTTAATAAAGCCTATATGCAATTGCAGTTAAGCTACAGAGGAGTTGAAGTTTTAGAAAAAGCATTAACAACTGCCGAAGCCAACAAACAATTAGCAGAAAATAGTTTTAAGCAAGGTTTTTTACAAGAATCAGATGTATTGGCTGTAGATGTTCATGTTACAGAAGTAAAAAATCAATTGCAAACTGCTAAAAGCAATGTAATGAATGCTTCTAACTACTTATCGTTTTTAATGAATGAAACAGCAGATGTTGTTTATCAACCAATAGACAGTTTAACAATTAACATTTCAAAGGAATTGTCAAAAGCTGTTTCTAATGACCGATCTGATATCAAAGCAATGGAATTATCAACCGAAGCCTATAAAAAAATGTATCAGTCTGAAAAGATGAGTTTTTTACCTCGATTAAATGCTTTTGGAAGTTATCAATTATTCGATAACAATATTTTCAATATAGATGCTAGCGGATACTTGGTAGGAGCGCAATTAAGTTGGGATATTTTTCAAGGGTCAAAGCGTTTTGCCAAGATTCAAAAAAGTAAAGCGGAATATGAAAAATCGGTGCTAGAGTATCAGCAGTACAAATCAAAAAGCGAGTTAGAATTGAATAAGGTTTTACGAATGTTACACGATGCAGAAAACAAATTAAAGTTAACTGAATTAGCAATGCAACAATCAAAAGAAGCTTTACGAATTCGTAAGAACAGGTTTCAAGAAGGTTTAGAAAAATCAACTGATTTATTAATAGCAGAAACAAAATACATTCAAAAACAATTAGAATATTATCAAACGATTTTCGAGTTTAATTATTCGAAAGCTTATGTTGAATTTTTAACGAAATAATTAAGTAGACAATGAAAAAATATATAGCTCTTATTCTGGTAACATTTGCAGTAAGTTGTGGAAAGAAGAAAGATACAACTTCAGTAAATAATGACCCAGCAATACCAGTAAAGGTTCAAAAAGTTGCACCAAACTACAACACAGCATTTATAAGTGTTAGTGGAACTGTTCAGGCTGAGGCAAGTGCCGATTTAAGTACACGTATGATGGGGTTTGTAAATGAAATGTATGTAAAAGTAGGAGATAAGGTTTCAAAAGGACAATTGTTGCTTACTATAAACAATTCAGATCTTCAAGCTAAAAAAGCACAGGTAGAAGCGAATATTATTAAAGCTGAAACTGGATTAAAAAACGCAGAGAAAGATTACAATCGTTTTAAAAACTTATTAGCTCAAAACAGTGCTTCTCAAAAAGAAGTAGATGATATGACTGCTCGTTATGAAATGGCAAAGGCAAGTTTACAAGCGGCAAAACAAATGAAAAATGAAATAAACGCTCAGTTTGTCTATACGAATATTCGTGCGCCATTTGCAGGAGAAATCACCAATACCTTTATTGATAAAGGTGCAATGGCAAATCCTGGAATGCCGTTAATTTCTGTAGAAGGAAAAGGAGGTTTTGAAGTAATAGCTAGAGTTCCTGAAAGTGAGATTTCTAAAATCAAACAGAATACTGTTGTAGAGGTTTTAGTTAAATCCATTAATAAAACAGTAAAAGGAAAGGTTAGCGAAGTAAGTTCCTCGGCAAAAAATACTGGTGGACAATATGTGGTTAAAATCAGTTTAGATAAAACAGATTCGCCAATTTTATCAGGAATGTTTGCTACGGTTCAATTTCCAGTAGAAAAATCAAACTCTGCTGAAAACAGCATACGAATTCCAAAATCGGCTATTGTTGAGCAAGGACAGTTACAAGGTGTTTACACTGTTAGTCAAAACAACAAAGCGTTATTACGTTGGTTACGTTTAGGTCGTTCATTCGATAATGAAGTAGAGGTTTTATCAGGGTTGAAAGCAGAAGAAACCTACATCATTTCAGCGGAAAGTAAATTATATAACGGCGCTAACATTTCAATTCAATAAGTAAGAAGATGAAAGAAGGTTTAGCAGGAAAAATAGCAAAAGGTTTTATCGGATCTAAGATTACCGTGTTACTAATGATTGTGTTTATGGTCATTGGAGTGTACACATCATTTTTAATTCCGAGAGAAGAGGAGCCACAAATTGATGTTCCGATGGCGGATATCTTTGTTGGTTATCCAGGAGCAAGTCCAACAGAAGTTGAATCAAGAATTGCGAAGCCATTAGAAAAAATCATTTCTAATATCAAAGGAGTTGAGTATGTGTATTCAACTTCAATGAAAGAACAAGCAATGGTAATTGTGCAGTTTTATGTTGGTGAAGATATTGAACGTTCATTTGTAAAGTTATACAATGAAATCAGTAAGCACATGGATATAATGCCTAAAGGTGTTACCATGCCTTTGGTAAAAACACGTGCAATTGACGATGTTCCGATGTTAGGTTTAACATTATGGAGTGAGAATTACGACGATTATCAGTTAAAGCAAATTGCGCAAGAAGTAACTGATGAAATTGAGAAAGTGAACGATGTTGCAATTACCAATAAAATTGGTGGTAGAAATCGTGAACTGCGTGTAGTTTTAGATAAAGATAAATTAGCAGCAAGTGGTTTAGATTTTCTTTCGGTTGCTGAAATGATAAAGGCTAGCAATCAACAAATGAGTGCTGGGACATACAATCGTAACGACCAAGAATTTTTAGTAAGTACAGGTCGTTTTCTAAAAACTACAGAAGACGTTAAAAACTTAGTAGTTGGTGTAAAGCAAAACCAACCAATCTATTTAAAACAAGTTGCTAAAATTATTGATGGAGCAGAGATTCCTAAAAACTATGTAAGTCTTGGTTTTGGACAAGCAAGTGAAAAAACAAGTACGTTTAAATCAGAATATCCAGCTGTTACGATTTCAGTAGCTAAGAGAAAAGGCGCAGATGCAATGCAGATTGCAGATGTTATTTTAGGTAAAATTCAACATTTACGAAAGAACTTAATTCCAGATGATGTTCATGTTGAAGTAACAAGAAATTATGGAGAAACTGCTTCTCAGAAAGTTTCTGAGTTGTTAATGCATTTAATCGGAGCTATTATCGCGGTAACGTTAGTAGTAATGTTAGCTATGGGCTGGCGTGGCGGATTGGTAGTTTTCTTATCAGTTCCAATTACGTTCGCTTTAACATTGTTAAGTTATTACATGCTAGATTATACGTTGAATCGAATCACCTTATTTGCTTTAGTTTTTGTTACAGGAATTGTGGTTGATGATAGTATCATAATTGCGGAAAATATGCACAGACATTTTAAAATGAAACGTTTGGCATTTAAAGAAGCAGCATTGTATGCAATTAACGAAGTAGGAAACCCAACAATATTGGCAACATTTACGGTGATTGCATCGGTATTACCTATGGCATTTGTATCTGGATTAATGGGGCCCTATATGAGTCCGATGCCAATTGGAGCTTCTATTGCAATGATTCTTTCCTTGTTTGTTGCGTTAACAATTACACCCTATTTAGGATATATTTTCTTACGTGAAAAAGATAATGGAAAAGAAGAAGCTTTTGAAGAAGATGAAACAAAAGCAATGCAAGGAACTGCAATTTACAAGTTGTATGAAAAGTTTGAGCGTCCGTTAATTGAAAGTCCGACTAAAAGATGGATTTTCTTAGGAATCACCACCTTATTATTGTTTGGGTCATTAGCAATGTTTTTTACCAAATCGGTAGCTGTAAAAATGTTACCATTCGACAATAAGAATGAGTTCCAAGTGGTAATTGATATGCCTGAAGGTACAACTTTAGAGCGAACTGCTGCAGTTACAAAAGAAATAGCTCAGTATTTGTCGACAAGAACTGATGTTGTGAATTATCAAAGTTACGTTGGTACGTCAGCGCCAATAACGTTTAACGGATTAGTTCGTCATTACGATTTACGAGGAGGAAGTAACATGGCAGATATTCAAGTGAATTTGACGGATAAACATGATAGAAGTGAACAGAGTCATGGTATCGTAAAATCAATGCGAGAAGCAATTCAGAAAATCGCAAAACCTTTTGGAGCAAATGTAAAATTAGTTGAAGTTCCACCAGGACCACCTGTATTATCAACAATCGTTGCTGAAGTTTATGGTCCGGATTATAACAAGCAAATTGAAATTGCAGAAGGAGTTCAAAAGATTTTAGGAGAAACAGAAGATGTGGTTGATATCGATTGGATGGTAGAAGATGATAAGATTGAGTACGAGTTTGTGGTAGATAAAGAAAAGGCAATGCTATACGGAGTTGCTCCACAACAAGTTGTATACACACTAAATACAGCATTGTCAAACAGAGCAGTTTCGACTTTATATAATGAAAGTGCTTCTAAACAAATAGGAATTGTACTAGCCTTAGATGAAAAGGAGAAATCAACAATCTCAGATATTTCTCAATTACAGATCAAATCGAAATTAGGAACAACAGTTTCAATTGGAGATTTAGTAGATGTCCAAGAAAAGAGCGGCGAGAAAAGTATTTATCGTAAAAATCAAAAGAGAGTTGTGTATGTAATGGCTGATATGGCAGGAGCCCTAGAAAGTCCGGCGTATGCAATTTTAGGAATGGAAGAGAAACTAAAACAAATTCCATTACCAAAAGGATATCAATTAGAAGAAAAGTATTTAGGACAACCAGAATTTGAAGATAATTATACGGTAAAGTGGGACGGAGAATGGCAAATTACGTTAGAGGTTTTTAGAGATTTAGGAATTGCATTTTTAGGAGCAATTATCATCATTTATATGTTAATCGTTGGTTGGTTCCAAAACTTTAAAGCTCCAGTAGTTATGATGGTGGCAATTCCATTATCGATGGTCGGAATTGTATTAGGGCACTGGTTAATGGGGGCTTATTTTACAGCAACATCTTTTATTGGAATGATTGCCTTGGCGGGAATTATGGTTCGAAACTCGGTATTGTTAATTGACTTTGTGAATTTAAGATTAGAAGAAGGAGTTCCGTTAGCACAAGCGGTAATTGAAGCTGGAGCCGTAAGAACTACACCAATTTTGTTAACGGCAGGAACAGTTGTTATTGGAGCATTTGTAATTCTATTTGATCCAATTTTCCAAGGTTTAGCCATTTCATTAATGGGAGGAACTATAACAGCAACAATATTAACATTATTGGTTGTGCCGTTAGTATATTATTTAATAGAACGTAAAAATTATAAATAAAATGAATATAGAAAGAATCATCAGAGCAATTGCTGGTACATTTATTTTGATAAGTATTCTACTGGCAATAAAAGTGAATATTAATTGGTTATGGTTTACAGCTTTTGTGGGAGCTAACTTATTACAATCTTCATTAACTAAATGGTGTTTAATGGAAGACATTTTAAAGAAGTTTTTCAGGGTAAAACAATGATGCTTATAGTTTAAATGTTTCCCTCAAGAAAGTACATTTTAATGTGCTTTCGATTTCCCTGGAACCGATTCAAATTTTTGAATCGGTTTCTTATTTAAGACCGAGCTTAAAATAATTATAAAAAAAGAGCAACTTTATTTGTTACTCTTTCTTTCATTATATTAGTGCTTTATAGCATAACTGGCTGCTTCACCTACTTCTTCTAAAAAATCAATTATTTTTTCAAAACTTTCTTTAATATCATTCATAATTATAATGTGTTTTTAAGTTATTATTTGTTTTGTAGTAAAGTACACATTAGAATCATGTTTTTTAGCTCATTTACTAAGAATCTTAACTCATTTTCAATTTTAACTTTATTTTTACAACCCTTAAACCGCTTAAATTTTAATCGATAAGAATGAGATCATTTTTTTCTAAATTTTTGAATAACTCTTTTATATAACTATTAATATTCTTTTGATTGTCTTTCGTATCTGTTACTTCAATTTCACTTCTCCAAAGTAATTCTCTCTCTTTTTCAGGACAAATACAGTATAACGATGTTTCTACGATATACACGGTGTAATCTTCTTCTTTTCCTTTTTCACGCAAATATTTATACTGGTTTCCATAATAGTAGTCTTCAAAAGTTTGATTGCTAGTCATAAATTGATGTACCATACTCGATGTGTAGTATCTTTTTTCGGTTCCTGTAACTTTTGTCAACAAAATTGCATCGAATTCAGCATTTAATAGCGTAGTTTCAATTTTGTTCAGTTCTTCAATGGTTTTTTTCTCCTTTGTAAATGAATCTTCAAAGAAATCAATACTTTTTACTGCTCTTACATTTTCATCTTCAAAAGCCCTGACTAAACTTTTCTCGAACTGCCCTCTTAGTTTAGAATCACCTTCTAATCCAATTATAAAAACTTTGTTTGATTCAAAAAAGCCAGTATCAGGGTTTTTATATTGATGTATCAAATGTGTTGTAGCGCAACTTGTAGTGATAAGCGCAATAACCATAATTATGAATAAATTTTTCATAGAATAACATTTAGTTAAGTATTCTTTTAAGTCCAAGAGCCAGGTTTCTCTCCATAATCGAAAAATCATTGTCAGTTTTAAATACTTCTTTCATTTGATTTGTTAATGATTGGATTTCGTCTTGTGAATAATTAAAATCATTAATAGTATTTACAATCTTTGTTATAGCTTCATAGTCATTATCATTTTTAAATTCTTCTTGCATTTTAAGATATGTATCTTCGGAAACTTTTTGCTTTATTAACTCAATTTCCTCTTCCGCTTCTTTTAAGTCAGCATTCATTGCATATATCAATAAGTACGCTTTAAATTCTTGACCATTCCAGTTTGTTTTTATTGTTGTAGAATTTTTCATAATAGTAAGTTTAGATTTAGGAGTTGTTAGAAATTTCTGTACTAAAATTACTCCAACAGCCTTGTTTTTAAAATGATATCTGTCAGTTTTCTATAAATTAACATTTGTGATAAAGAGTTTCTTAAAGAGTTTTTTACTGATATAAATCATTGTTGTAAAAAGTAGTTTATGGTAGTTTTATCCTATAGTAACGCAAACATATTAAGCAATGAAAAATATATTACTACCTATCGACTTCTCAAAAAATTCACTTGATGCTTTATTTTATACCATAAAGTTATTTAAAGATAGACCTTGCAATTTTTACATTCTCCACACATTTGAAGTGAAAACTCCACTTTTCACCAGCAGAATGAATAAGGAGAAAGGAAGACTAACGTATGAAAATAATCTAGAGTCAGTACAAGATAAATTCAATGATTTATTAATGGATATTGCAGAGATTCCAGAAGCAGAAAACCATTCGTTTGAAACATTAGCTATAACCAAACCATTAATTCAAACTATTCACAAAACAATAGAAATGAGAAATATTGATTTGGTAGTAATGGGAACAAAAGGAGCAAGTGGATTAAAAGAAGTATTATTTGGTAGTAACACAGTAAAAGTATTAAAATCAATATATCATACACCATTATTAATCGTTCCTGAGGAAGCTGATAAGTTTACATTAGATAAAATAGCATTTGCTACAGCTTTTAAAAATGGGTATAAAGAAAGTTCATTAGCTTTTCTTAGCATGCTTTGTAAACTGTTCAAGTCTGAATTAGAAATAGTTTATCTTGATGATCAAGAACCATTAACTTTAGAAGAAGCTGAAAACAAAAAGTATTTAGAGAACACTTTAGAAGGTGTTAATTTTAATTTTAAGTATGTAAATAAAACTAAATCTACAGAAAAACATATTAGAGAATATGTTGGTGGTTTAGATTTTGATCTTTTAGTTATGATTAAGTACGGACATGATGATTTTTATAATTGGACAAACGAACCGGTTATTAATAAATTAGGATATCGTACCAAGCTACCTTTTTTAATTCTACCAAATGAATAAACAATTTTAGTGTTGCTTATTATAAAAGTCAGATTAAGAACCCTAATAAATTAAAAATATGAGAGATACATGGACATTAGAAGAGCTGAAGGCATATGTACTTATTTATGCCATGAATGCCGATAAAAAAGAAACACCTGAGGAAATAGAAGTGATTAAGCGTTATATTAATCCTAAAACATTTGTAAAGATGCATAATGAGTTTAGTATTGATAAGCATCATCAAGGTATCCAAAAAATAAGTGATGCAATACAAAACCTCAATCTTACAAAAGATGAAATTCAGAATTTATTCTATGACATGGAAGAGGTTTTTAATGCTGATAAAGATTTTTCTATAGTAGAAAGAAATATTGCAATTGGATTAAAAAGGATTTTAGATTTTTAGAATAAGAACTATCTAAAATAGAAGCTAAACAATGTAAACTCTTAAATTAATTTCCTAATTATTTAGAATTAATTTGAGGGTTTTACCATAATACAAGCATTCATAAAGAAGTTATGTTTGTCAATATTTTCCAAGAAGAAATCATTTAATTCCTTTTCAGAGGTAATTTCACCTTTTAATAATTCTGGATTTACCTCATAAAATCGTAATGTATCTTTTTCAACTTCATAACCATAGAAAAGGTTATTTCCTTCTGGATTTGAAACGATGTTAATGATATTATATTCCTTAATTTTTAATGAATGCGCTTTTAGTTCTTCGTTCGTATCGAAAAGTAAACGATAGGTATAATCATCAATAGATTTTATAGTTAGTGTATCACTTTCTTGATTAATTATACAAGGTGTGGTCCAAATACCCAATAATTCGGTGTCTATTTTATCTTTTTTTGGAAGTCCAAATTTTGATTCTAATGTGCATCCTGTTAATACAAGTAATGCGAAGCCAATTTTTAAAACAGATTTAATCATTAGGTAAGTTTTTAATTTATATTAGGCAATTTCCTTCTTAAATTCAACACTTAGTTTTCCAAGTAAGATAAGTTCTGATTTGTTTTTTTGAGAAAAAGAACTTGCAATTTTTCCAGAAGTATCTAGGATTAATGCTTTTATTTCTGGTGTAAAAAAGTAAGAGTGATTCTGATAATACTCAATGAAATCTTCATAACAATCAGCGGAAGTTGCATTTTTACTATACAACCAATCAAATACAATTTCTATTTGATATACCGTATCTGTACCAAAAATGTCAAAAGTTTCATCTACTTGTAACCAATTTTCTTTAACCACCTTTTTTAAAGTCTTCACTTCTTCAGGCGCAACAATATTATCTGCCTTGGCGATAGCATAAAATATTTTGGCAATATTCTGATAAAAAGTAACATTAAGGTTCTTAGTCTTCATTTCTAAGTATTTAGTTACAAAACTATAGTAGCAAGAATGATTGATAAATGATAAAAGTCAGTTTGTCGTTTTTTTAGAAAGAACTTATCTTTACTCGAAATACTTTGATTAATGTTTTCAAAAGAAGATAAAGTTGTTTTTGATACCCTTTTTGAAGCTGTTTCCGAAGCAGTAATTGTAGTAGATGAGTTTCAGAAAATTGCGGTTGTAAATTCTTCTGCCGAAGAAATGTTTGGATATAAAAAGGAAGAATTATTGAACCAACATTTAGAAATTCTTATTCCTCAAAAATATAAACAACACCACGGAAGTCATTTTAAAAATTTTCTAGGTACAAAGGAAAAAAGACAAATGGGAACTGGTAGAGATTTATATGCCATGCATAAAGAAGGAAACGTTTTTCCGATTGAGGTAGGTTTGAACCCACTGGAAATTCAGGAGGAAAAATACATTATGGCATTGGTGGTAGATATTTCTTTAAGAAAACATCAGGAATTAGAAATTTTAGAGTTAAATACGAAGCTAGAAAATAAAGTAAAAGAGCGCACGAGAAATTTAAAAACAACTGTTGATGAATTAGAAAAAATCAACAGAGAGCTCGATGAGGAAAATAAAAAAAGAATAGAAGCCGAACAAAAGGCTAAAGTTGCTCTAAAAAAAGAAAGAGAATTAAACGAATTAAAAACTAAGTTTTTATCCCTAGTATCACATGAATTTAAAACGCCTTTGAGTGGCATTTTAACGTCTAGTATGTTATTAGCGAAATATAAACTTACTGAGCAGCAAGATAAAAGAGAAAAGCATTTATCTATTATCAACAATAAAGTTCATTACTTAAATAATATTTTGAACGATTTTCTTTCTATTGAAAAACTTGAAAAAGGTGAGGTGAATTACAATCTTTCAAGTTTTTGTGTGAAAAAAGCAATTGAAAAAACAATCGATAATTTAGGAATGTTACGTAAACAAGGACAAATTATTATTGTAGAAAGTGAGGTCGATGAAGCCATGATATATCACGATGAAAAAATCATGGAACTTACGTTGTCTAATTTACTAAGTAACGCGATAAAATATTCGCCAGAAAACGCAACAATTACCATTACCTTGTCACAAAATGAGCACGAAACTTTAATTCAGGTTATTGATAATGGATTCGGTATTCCTGAGAAAGATCAAAAAAATATTTTTCAACGTTATTTTAGAGCCGAAAATGTATTGCTTAATCAAGGAACAGGAATCGGATTGAATATTGTAAAAAGCCACCTAGAAAACTTAGGAGGAACAATTACATTTGTAAGTGAAGAAAACAAAGGTTCTGCTTTTACCATAAAATTACCAAATAAGGCCCAAATATGAAGACCATTTTATTAATTGAAGACGATGTTACATTAAGAGAAAATACCGAAGAATTATTAGAACTTTCAGGATATTATAATGTAATTACAGCAGCAAACGGAAAGTTGGGAGTAACAAAGGCAATTGAAGAAGTACCCGATATTATTGTATGTGATATCATGATGCCTGAATTGGATGGTTATGGAGTGTTAGAAAATTTATCACAAAACGAATCAACACAGTTTATTCCGTTTATTTTTTTATCTGCCAAAACAGAAAGAGGAGATATTCGAAAAGGAATGAATTTAGGTGCAGATGATTACATCACTAAACCTTTTACAGAAGAAGAATTACTGGAAGCTATTGAGAGCAGATTGGCAAAATCTTCAATTTTAAAAGAACGAAGAGAATCTGTAAAACCTGTAGAGGAAGAAGGAATAAGAAGTCTGAATGATCTGAAGAATTTCTTTGATGACAATGGAAAAGTTTTTGAGTTTAATACGGATGATATTGTGTATCAGGAAGGAGACAATTCCAACTATATTTTTTTAGTAACAAAAGGAGCCGTAAAATGTTCTAAGTTAAATGAACAAGGAAAAAACTTAACCACTTCATTATATAAAGAAGATGATTTATTTGGATATACATCTTTCTTGCAAAACCAACCATATCAAGAAACTGCTGTAGCAATCACAGATACAGAATTGGTCGGAATAAAAAAATCTGAATTAACAACAGTACTTCATAACAACCATAAAGTGGTACTAGAGTTGGTAGATTTACTTACCGATAATCTTACGGATGTTAAGGAACAATTACTAGATATGGCATATAATTCAGTTCACAAGAAAACAGCTGATACCTTACTAATGTTCGCTGAAAGAATTAACAGGAAACCTGACGATCCAATTAAAATTTCTCGTTACGATTTAGCAAGTGTTGCAGGTATAGCAACAGAAACTTTAATCAGAAGTATTTCTAAATTAAAAAAACAGGGGTTTATTGCTATTGAAGGTAGAAATATAAAGATTTTAGATCTGGAAGCTTTGAAATCTGTTGAATGATGATTTTTGTCATTTTTTAACTTATATTGTATAAATACTTTTATCATCACAAGTTTTAAGTGATTAAAAGTGTTTATTATGAAAAACATACTCTTTTTAACCGACTTTTCAGAGTCTTCAATGGAAGCAATTCATTATGTGTATAATTTGTTTTCAGCTGAAGAAAAAAACTACTTTATACTTAATGTTAGCAAAGCAGGAAGTTTATCATTATCAAAATTAATGACTAACGATAGTATTTATGACACCGTAATCCGAGATAATAAGGAAAAATTAAAGGTTATCAAGAGCACTCTTGAGAAGCAGTACAATACAAATTTTAAAGCAAGTATTCGTTTTAATAGTTTTGTAGATGCTGTTAAAGAATATGTTGCAA
Source organism: Tenacibaculum sp. MEBiC06402 (assembly GCF_049239625.1). Lineage (NCBI taxonomy): Bacteria > Pseudomonadati > Bacteroidota > Flavobacteriia > Flavobacteriales > Flavobacteriaceae > Tenacibaculum > Tenacibaculum sp. MEBiC06402. The sequence continues at coordinate 25,346 of NZ_JBMKKT010000086.1, read as the reverse complement.
AACACAATATTGATTTAATCGTTTCTGGTTTTGATGGAGCAAATAGTATTGAAGAAAAAATATTCGGAAGTAATACACTTAATCTAATTCGTTCTTTAAAAACGGATACGATAATTGTTCCACAAGAAGTAACTCATACAAATCCAACCTCGGTACTATGTTTATTAGATGATCAAGATGATTTAAGCATTGTACTTAAAAATGATTTTTTAAAAGGCAAAAAACTTAGCATTATCCGTGTAATTAATAATGGTAATTATAGTGAAGCTAGTAAAGACCGTTTTTTGCTAAAAAATCTTCAAGAAATCGACTATAAAGTGATTACTAATATTCCAATGGAATATGTGAAATCTTATGAAATGCAAACAAAAAATATAGATTTATCAGTTCTTTTAGTAGAAGAATCTTCTGCTTTAGAACGCTTATTTACGGATAATTCTACTACTAAAATAAGCAAGAGCTTATTAAAACCAATTCTAATTTTACATCAATAAAAATTTTAAAATGAAAGGCATAAAAATTATTTTATCATTAGCCATAGGAGCAGCCGTTGTGTTTTCATGTAAGTCTAATCCAGTAAAAAAAGAAGAGGTTAATTCAACAACTGTGGATTCACTTGTTCAAGATGTTGAAACACCAATTATGGAAACGGAGTCCTTATATTTAAAAGGAAATGATTTAAAAGTTATTCCTATAAAGGAAGTAAAAGATGATGCTGTGGAGGCTCAAGAGTATCTTGAAAGTAGACGTTTTAGAAAAGAAACGGAAGGTTATATAATTGATTTTTGTTATCCATATTTGAAAGAAAGTATAAACCCAAAGTTCAAGCTTTTTAATCAGTATGTAATGAATGACCTTTTAAAATTACCTGAAATAGAGAAAAGTATTATTGAAAGTCAGGAATTACTATGTGATACTTCCAATGTTACCTTAAATACTGAACACAGAGTTGCCGATTATAAAGTTTTTCTTCAGAATAAAAAAGAGTTAAGTGTCTTGTTCTATTTAGAAAATCATTATACAAACACCAAAGCAACTTATTATACTTTTAAAACAGTCAACTTCGATATTGAAAAAGGAAAACTATTGAATTTTGATGACTTTTTTGCTGTTGAAGATTCTGAAGAAGTATTGGATATTGTGAATATGGAAATTAGTACTTCTATTAGAAATGGAGATATGTTTTACGAGTGTTTTACGGTGAGTAAAGAAGACTTCGAAAAAGCAAAAAACGATTTTGTTTTTAAAAATAAAAGCATCATATTTTATTTCAATGATTGCGTTATGTGTCCAGCATTTGTAGGTACATACGAGATTGAAATTCCACTAGAGCGTTTCAAACCAATATTGAAAAAAGAAATCATTGAGGAATTAGCTATTTAGTAGCTGATTTTTATCCTATAAGAACTAAAAAGCAAGATTTCCAAATCTTGCTTTTTTTATTGAAAAAACTTTTAATAAAAACGTCTAAACTGATTTATATCATTACATAAAATTCAAATAGTCCATAGCTTTGTTATAAACAAAAAAGGAAAGTATTATGGCAGATATTAATATTCAATTTATACGAATGAATACAAGTGAAAATCTAGAAGAATTCATTCTTAAGAAACTAGAAAAAATCACAAAGTTTTATCAAAACCTTATTGATATTAATGTGTACATCAAATATGAAAATAGCTCAGAAAACAAAGGAAGAATTTGTGAAGTAGAAATGAAGCAACCAGGTTTCCGTTTGTTTGCATCTGCAGATGAAAACGATTACCAAGTTGCTGTTACCAAAGCTGTAGATCAAATTAAAAGACAACTAGATAAACATAAAGCAGCTTAATTTCAATTATTCATCTTTAAAACTTACTAGAAATGAAAAACATTTTAATACCCACCGATTTTTCAAAGAATGCTACAGATGCGGCAAAATACACATTGAATTTGTTTGAAAATGAAAAATGTAAGTTTTATCATCTGCATTCTGTTGATGTTGAAGTTTCTCGACTGAATAATTTAACTCATAAGTTTACACAGTCTATAAGAGAAGAAGCTCTCATTAAATTAAATAAGTTAAAATCGTATTTCACAATTACCGATACAAAATTCAAGAATCGTCAAAAGACAATCTTAAGTTTTAGTAATCTAGTAGATGCGGTTAAGAATAATACAAAAAAGCACAACATCGATTTGGTAGTAATGGGTACTAAGGGAATGACAAGTTTACGTAAAATGTTTTTCGGAAGTAATGCAGTAAATGTGTTGAACAAAACAGAAGATTGTGCAACCTTAATTGTTCCAGATGAAATGGAGTTTAAAACCATTCATAAAATAGGTTTTCCAACAGATTTAAAATCGATTTCTCCGAAAGTTATTGAAGAAATGAAGTTTTTAGCAAAACTACATAATGCAACCATATTGATTATGCATATTATGGATGCTGAGAACCTTTCTGAAGATCAACGAGATAACTTGGAAAAATTAAAAAAGGAATTTGAAGGAGTTGATTATTACTTCCATATAATGCCTATGTACGATAAGATTGCAGAAGAAATTTTAGATTTTGTTGAAGATGCAGAGATTGATCTTTTAGCTATCACTAAAAATGAACATGGTTTTTTTGAAAAAATATTCAGAGAACCAGTAGTAGAAAAACTTGGGCACAAGATTACAATACCTTTAATGGTAGTACCTCAAGCAAGTTAGTTTTAAAAATACAGGAAAATGAGAACAGGAATTTGGTTAGATAAGCGTAATGCTTTTATCGTAAAAATAGAACAAGATGTAGAAAATTTAGTTGTTGTAAGGTCTGATGTTGACGATTTTAAAGTGTGGGGTGGTTCAGGAACTCGTTTTAAAGGAGGTCCGCAAGATGTTGTTCAAGACAGTAAATATTTAAAGAAGGAAAAACATCAATTAAAAAATTATTTTAATTCAATCCTTCACGAAATTGATGAAACAGATGAGCTGTTAATTATTGGTCCTGCTGAAGTGCCTCAATATTTTTATAAACATATAGAAACGGATAACAAAGATCTCTTTGAAAAAATTATAGCTTTAAAAAAAGAAGATAGTATGACAGAGAATCAAATTAAAGCTTATGTAAGAGACTTTTTTGTAAAAGAATTTGAAGTTTAATTCGTGTTAGTATTGCACGTAATTAGTTTTTAATAGTTGATAGTAGTAACAAACGTTGTGTTAGTGAAAGGGTTTAATCGAATTGGTTAAACCCTTTTTTTATTCTGAATTTATTTCAGAATCAAGAAATAGATTATAAAGATTACTTCATTTCATTCGTAATGACGTGATAGATGAAACCATTATTTTGAGAACCTTTATCCAGAATTTATTTTAAAGGATAGAGAATTTGCAATAGAAAATGAGTTTTAGTTCCAAATTGTCACTTCGAGTTGCTTTTATAAACCTAAAGTGAATAAAGGTTGTATCGAGAAGTATTTCAAGTTGAATGTATTTCAGAATCAATTACTATGCAATTGAGTTCAATCAGTTTAAACCGAATTAAACTTCAATTCAATTTAAAGCCTGACAAATATCATAGTTTATGATTGCAACAATTCAAATCTTTGCGCTGGTTAAATATATAATATGAAATCAACTTGTTACCATTGCGGAGACGAATGCCAACCGAAAACAACAATTACTTTTGACGAGAAAAGTTTCTGCTGTAACGGTTGTAAAACGGTTTACGAGATATTTTCATCAAACGATTTAACCTGCTATTACGATTTACAAAATAGCCCAGGAGCCACTCCAGAAGATATTAAAGGCAAATATGATTACTTAGAGAATGAAGATATTCTTGAAAAGCTACTAGAATTCAATGATGCTACTATTCAGGTGGTTAATTTATACATTCCACATATTCACTGTAGTTCTTGTATTTGGATTCTGGAGAACATGCAAAAACTGAATCCTGGCATTAAGAGTTCTCAAGTTAATTTTCCTAAAAAGAGTGTGAGAATATCCTTTGCTAAAGATGAAATTTCTCTGAAGCAAACGGTGGAGTTATTAAGTTCTATTGGTTATGAGCCTTACATTTCGTTAGAGGATTATAGTGCAGAAAATAAACAAGTAGATCGCAGCATTATTTACAAATTAGGAGTAGCGGGATTTGCTTTCGGAAACGTGATGCTAATGTCGTTTCCAGAATATTTTGAAGTAAACGAGTTTTGGCTGGAGCAATACAAACACATGTTTCGTTGGTTGATGTTCGCTTTTTCATTACCGGTAGTATTTTACGCGGCACAAGACTATTTTATCTCGGCTTATAAAGGAATTCGCTCAAAACTATTAAATATCGATATTCCAATAGCATTGGGAATCATCGTACTGTTTATTCGAAGTTCTGCGGAAATTATTTTAGATATAGGAAGTGGTTTCTTCGATAGTTTAACAGGATTGGTTTTCTTTTTATTATTAGGGAAATTCTTTCAACAAAAAACCTACAGCTATTTATCATTTGAACGCGATTACAAATCGTATTTCCCAATCGCTGTTACCAAAATTGCAGGGAATAATCAGGAAGAGAATATTCAAATTTTTGATATCCAAAAAGGAGATCGATTGTTAATCCGTAATCAAGAAATCATTCCCGTAGATAGTGTGCTAATGAGTAAACATACCGAGATCGATTATAGTTTTGTAACAGGTGAAGCTGTTCCAATAGCAAAACAATCGGGAGATAAATTATTCGCAGGTGGAAAACAGGTTTCAGGTGCCATTGAAATTGAAGCCATGCATGCGGTAGAGCAAAGTTACTTAACGCAATTATGGAGTAACGATGTGTTTAAAAAAGACAAGCTTTCATCTTACACAAGTATCACTAATAAAATTAGTAAGCACTTTACAGTAATTGTATTATCAATTGCTGTATTGGCAAGTTTATTTTGGTTTGTTACCGATGCTTCAAAAGTATTGAATGTATTTACAGCAGTATTAATCATTGCTTGTCCTTGTGCAATTGCATTGGCTGCTCCATTTACATTGGGGAATATGCTGCACATTTTCGGAAAGCAAAAATTCTATTTGAAGAACGCTTCAGTGATAGAACGCTTGGCAGAGATCAATGCGTTGGTTTTTGATAAAACAGGAACCCTAACTACCAATAAAGACACAGCAATTCGATACGAAGGAACTGAGTTGAACAATGAAGAAAAAGTTCAACTAAAATCGACTTTACGAACCTCAAATCATCCATTAAGTAGAACGATATATAATTCTCTTGCTACAGTAGAAACGATGGCTCCAAAAATGGTAAAAGAACATGTAGGAAAAGGAATTGAAGCAGTGGTAAATGATACGTTAGTAAAAGTAGGTTCAGCCCCTTTTGTGAAAAATGAAGGAAATCATAATGCTGATACTTCTGTTCACATAAGCATGCAAAACGATTATAAAGGAAAGTTTACTTTAAAAAATAGCTATCGTAAAGATGTAGACACTGTATTCAATGAATTTTCTAACTATGATCTTTCGGTGGTTTCTGGGGATAATGACGGAGAACAAAAACGATTGGAGGCATTGTTGCCAAAATACACGAAGTTAGTTTTCAATCAAAAACCTGAAGACAAATTAAAATACATTGCTTCTCTACAGGAAAAAAATAAGAAAGTTGCCATGATTGGAGATGGATTGAATGATGCTGGAGCCTTGCAACAAAGTGATGTGGGTGTTGCCATTTCGGAAGATATCAATGTGTTTTCGCCAGCTTGTGATGCCATTTTAGATGCGAAGAAGTTTCAGCAATTACCAGCTTTTGTAAAAGCATCAAAGCAAGCGATTCAAATTATTCATTATTGTTTTATTATTTCTATATTTTACAATGTTATCGGATTGTATTTTGCCGTAACCGGACAATTATCTCCTGTTATTGCGGCAATTTTAATGCCGTTAAGTTCAATTAGTATTGTAGTATTTACTACCATTGCAACGAATATTTTAGGAAGAAAAATCAAATAATGAATATGGAAATACATAAATATATCGATCATACTTTGTTAAAAGCTACAGCAACAGAATCAGAAATTATAACACTTTGCTCAGAAGCAAAACAACACAATTTTTATGCAGTATGTGTTAATGGTTCTTATGTAGAATTAGCAGCAGAAGAATTAACAGAAACCAATGTGAAAGTTGCAGCGGTTATCGGTTTTCCTTTGGGCGCAATGACAACAGAAGCAAAGGTTTTTGAAGCGAAAGATTGTATTAAAAACGGAGCATCAGAAATTGATATGGTCATTAATGTTGGAAAGTTATTAGAGGGAGCTTTTGACTATGTAGAAAACGAAATCCGATTAATCAAAGAAGGAATAGGAGAGAACATTTTGAAAGTCATTTTTGAGAACTGTTATTTAAGCAAAGAGCAAATTCAAAAGGTGAGTGAATTAGCATTGAAAGCTGGAGCTGATTTTATTAAAACATCTACAGGATTCGGAACTGGCGGAGCAACTTTTGATGATGTTCAATTGATGAAAGATGTAGTAAAAGATAAAGTACAAATTAAAGCTGCTGGAGGAATACGAGATATCGCAACAGCAAAGAAATATATTGAAATGGGAGTAACTCGATTAGGAACATCATCAGGTGTTGCGTTAGTTACTTCAGGGTTTTCAGATTCAAAAGGGTATTAACAATTCGTTAATTCGAGGTAATAAGAACCAACAAAAAAACAAATAAAAATGAGCGTACACATAGAAGCAAAAAAAGGAGATATCGCGGAAACAGTACTATTACCAGGCGATCCGATGAGAGCAAAATGGATTGCTGAAACTTTTTTAGAAAATCCAATTCGCTATAATGATGTACGCGGAATGTTAGGATTTACAGGAACCTATAATGGAAAGCGAGTTTCGGTACAAGGAACCGGAATGGGAATTCCGTCTGCGTTAATCTATGCACATGAACTCATCAATGAATACGGAGTGAAAAACTTAATTCGCGTAGGTTCAGCAGGTTCTTATCAAAAGGAAGTCAAGATTCGTGATATCGTTATTGCGATGGCGGCCTCTACAAACTCGGGATTAAATACAATTCGTTTTAACGGTGCAGATTATGCTCCAACAGCGAGTTTTGAATTGTTTCAAAAAGCAATTGAAGTTGCTAAAGAAAAAAACATACCATTAAAAGCTGGAAACATTTTAAGTTCTGATGAATTTTATGCTGATGAGTTTGAGAGTTATAAAAAGTGGGCAGATTATGGCGTGTTATGTGTTGAAATGGAAACAAACGGACTATACACAGTTGCGGCTAAACATAAAGTAAACGCGTTAAGCATTTTAACAATTTCGGATAGCTTAGTTACCAAAGAAAGAACTACCGCAGACGAACGAGAACAAACCTTTAAAGAAATGATTGAGATTGCTTTAGAATTGGCATAAACTTTACAAAGCAAAACGAAAAGAAATACCGATATGAAATCACTGATTCAAAAATATAATATTCCAGGTCCACGTTACACCAGTTATCCAACAGTTCCGTATTGGGATGCTGATACCTTTTCAAAAGAAAAATGGATAGAAAGTTTCAAACTATCTTTTCAGGAAAGTAATACGAAAGAAGGAATTAGTTTATACATTCATTTACCATTTTGTGAGAGCTTGTGTACCTTTTGTGCTTGTCATAAACACATCACCAAACGTCACGAAGTAGAAGAACCGTACATCAATACATTATTAAAAGAATGGGAGTTGTACAAAGCTCACATGAATGAAGCTCCAGTGATCAAAGAAATTCATTTAGGTGGTGGAACTCCAACATTTTTCGCAAGTAGTCAATTGCAGAAATTGATGAACGGATTATTAGAAGGAAGTATCAAACATCCTGATTTTGAATTTAGTTTTGAAGGACATCCGAACAATACAACCAGTGAACAATTACAAGCCTTGTACGATGTTGGGTTTACTCGTGTCAGTTATGGAGTACAAGATTATAATCCTCAAGTTCAAAAAGCGATTCACAGAATTCAGTCGTACGAACAAGTACAATTAGTTACGGAATGGGCTAGAGAAATAGGGTATACTTCAGTGAGTCACGATTTAATTTTTGGATTACCATTTCAAACAAAGGAAAGTATTACCGACACCATTTTAAAAACTAAAGAATTATTGCCTGATCGTATTTCTTTTTACAGTTATGCACATGTGCCTTGGGTAAAGGGAGTTGGGCAACGCGGATTCAGTGAAGAGCATTTACCGAAAGATGATGAGAAACGAGCGTTGTATGAATTAGGAAAACAATTGTTAACGGATATTGGTTATATCGAAATTGGAATGGATCATTTTGCCTTACCATCGGATTCTTTATACAAAGCTACAGAAGAGCAAACTTTACACCGTAACTTCATGGGATATACGTCGAGCAAAACGCAATTAATGATTGGCTTAGGTATGTCATCTATAAGTGATTCTTGGTACGGATTTGCTCAAAATGTAAAAACGGTAAAAGAGTATCAATCGTTGGTTGAACAAGGAGAAATTCCAGTTTTCCGAGGACATATCTTAACGGACGAAGATTTAGTTATTCGCAAGCATATTTTAAACATCATGTGTCATTTTCAAACAGATTGGAAACAAGAAAATGAGATGTTCAAAGAGTTGCCACAGTCTTTAACACTATTAGAAGAAATCGCTGCGGATGAGTTAATAGATATCAACAACAACTCCATTCAAGTACGAAAAGAAGCACGTCCCTTCATTAGAAATATCTGCATGGCTTTTGATATGCGATTGCAACGAAAACAACCGGAAACAAAGTTGTTTTCTATGACGATATAGGTTTATTCTGTCCCGAAGTTTCGGGATTTTCAGAATCAATTATGAATTCTTAATTACGATTTAATACCTCATTACGAGACTTGTGCCAAATTTAGTTTGGTAACAGAACGAAGTAATCTTTTTCTTTTGAATGGGTATTACTTCACTTCATTTTATTCTGTTTGCAAATACGTATGGATGGATATAAGGTCATACAGAGATTGAACCTTAAAACCCACCGCAAGGAACGGAAAAAATGAAAAGCTGTTTGAACACGACCAACGGAAGTGTGAGTTCTTTTCATTTCGTTTCGAGGATGAGGTTTTAAGAGAGAAAGTCGATGCAGACTAGATTTTTTTGCTTCTTTTTTCATCAATGGAAAAAAGAATGAAGAAGATGTTTTAAAAAAGATAGATTGCTTCACTCCATTCTACTCCGTTCGCAATGAATCATAATTTAAACTTCCAAAGCCCCATCCTTTCAATTCCTAATTGATTAATGAAAATTTCCCAAACATGACCGATGTCATAGTAAAAAGTATAATGGTAGAATACATTTGATCCGTAATTAAGATTCAACAACATGGGAGTGATTTATGTAATGCTTACGGCCAGTGTAATTGTAGCGATTGTGTTTTTTATCGCCTTCATTGTAAGTGTGAAAAGAGGACAGTATGATGATACCTATACACCTTCCGTAAGAATGTTGTTTGATGACGAGTTAATCACAGAGAAAACTAACAAAGAATAGATATTTAATCATTTTAATTATGGAGATGCAACAATTTTATTACGATAACAAAATCGTGAAAAAATTTATCTACGCAACCTTACTATGGGGAATAGTAGGGTTTTCAGTAGGATTACTTTTAGCGTTTATGTTCTTATTTCCCAATATTACCGATGGAATTTCCTGGTTAAGTTTTGGTCGTTTACGTCCATTACATACCAATGCGGTAATTTTTGCATTTGTAGGTAATGCTATTTATGCGGGAGTGTATTATTCGTTACAACGCTTGTTAAAAACAAGAATGGCCAGCGACTTGCTGAGTAACATTAATTTCTGGGGTTGGCAGTTGATTATTGTTGCAGCCGCTATTACTTTACCTTTAGGATATACCACTTCTAAAGAGTACGCAGAGTTAGAATGGCCAATTGATATCGCCATTGCTTTGGTATGGGTAGTATTTGGTGTAAACATGATTTGGACGATTTTAAAACGTCGTCAACGTCACTTATATGTAGCGATATGGTTCTACCTAGCAACTTTTGTTACGGTGGCAGTATTACACATTTTTAATAGTTTAGAATTGCCTGTAAGCGGATTAAAAAGTTACTCTGTATATGCGGGAGTTCAAGATGCATTAGTACAATGGTGGTACGGACATAATGCGGTAGCATTTTTCTTAACAACACCGTTTTTAGGATTGATGTATTACTTTGTTCCGAAAGCTGCTAACAGACCCGTTTACTCGTATCGTTTATCGATTATTCACTTCTGGTCGTTAATTTTTATTTACATCTGGGCAGGTCCTCACCATTTATTATATACAGCCTTACCAAACTGGGCACAAAACTTAGGTGTGGTATTCTCAATTATGCTAATCGCACCGTCATGGGGAGGAATGATCAATGGATTATTAACACTTCGTGGAACTTGGGATAAAGTACGTCAAGATCCTGTGTTGAAATTCATGGTAGTAGCCATTACAGGATACGGTATGGCAACCTTTGAAGGTCCGATGTTATCGTTAAAAAATGTAAATGCGATTGCACACTTCACCGATTGGATTATTGCACACGTTCACGTAGGAGCTTTAGCTTGGAACGGATTTATGACTTTCGGTATGATTTATTGGTTAGTACCAAAGTTATTCAAGACTAAATTATTCTCTAGAAAGTTAGCCAACTTCCATTTCTGGATTGGAACTTTAGGAATTGTAATTTATACCTTACCAATGTATGTAGCAGGATTTGTACAAGCGTTTATGTGGAAACAATTCAATCCTGATGGAACATTAACCTATGGAAACTTCCTTGAAACAGTTCAAGAAATTGTACCAATGTATTGGATTCGTGCGATCGGAGGAAGTTTATACATTGTTGGAGCGATTGTAATGTTATATAACATTGTAAAAACAGTAAAAAGAGGAGAAGAAGTAACAGATGATTTAGCAGAAGCAGCTCCGTTAACAAAAGTTTCTAAATATAGAACAAAAGGAGAAACTTGGCATACTTGGTTAGAGCGTAAGCCGATCAAATTAACCATCTACGCAACGATAGCAATTCTTATTGGAGGATTGATTCAGATTGTGCCAACCTTAATGGTCAAATCTAACATTCCATATATCGAGGAAGTAAAACCATACAGTGCTTTAGAATTAGAAGGTAGAGATATTTATATCTCAAACGGATGTGTGTCGTGTCACTCACAAATGATTCGTCCTTTTAGAAGTGAAGTAGAACGTTATGGTGAATACTCTAAGGCTGGTGAATTTGTGTACGATCATCCATTCTTATGGGGAAGTAAGCGTACTGGTCCAGATTTACATCGTATTGGAGGAAAGTACAACGATAACTGGCACTTTAACCATATGTATGATCCACAGAGTACATCACCAGGATCTATCATGCCAGCTTACCAATGGATTATCAAGAATAAGTTAGATAAATCGCAAACAGAAGCAAAAATGCGTGCGATGGTAAAACTAGGTGTTCCGTATACCGATGAAGATATTGCCAATGCGCAAAAGAGTATGGATGAGCAAGGAATGCAAATTCAGCAAAACTTATACAACGACCCTGATTTTGTTCAGAATTATGAGGACAGTAAGAAGTATGCAGAACAAAATGGATTGCCTTTCGTGGAAATGAAAGACAGAGAGATTGTAGCATTGATTGCCTATATCCAAAGATTAGGTGTAGATATTAAAGTAAAAGACGTTAAGGATAAACTTTCAAAAAAATAGAGCGATGTTAAAATTTGTAAAGAATCATTTAGAGAGTATCACAGGAATAGAGATTTATCCGATAATTTCCTTAACCATATTTTTTACCTTTTTCGTTTTGTTATTCTGGTGGGTAGCAACGGCAAAAAAAGAGTATATCAATAAAGTAAGCAATTTACCATTAGACAATTAAACCGTTAATCATGAAAAGAATTTTTCAATCGATATTATATATTGTATTTGTTTTTGTGAGCTTCTGGGCGATCATAAAAGCAGTACAGGCCTACGAAAATCCATTCAGTTTATATGAAAATCCATTGGTGTGGACATTAATAACCTTTTTAGGTTTAGTGGTTCTAGCCAAAGAATACTTTAGTGTTACGATGCAAAAAATTGCAGAGGAACTAAAAATGGAGAAAGAAGGAATTGTTCCTGAAGAAGTAGATGAATGGGCTTGGGCAAAAAAACTTTTAAAGCGCTGGACAAAATCTCGTGAAATAAGTGAGGAAGAGGAAATCATCTTAGATCATAACTATGATGGAATTAAAGAGTTAGATAATGTTTTACCACCTTGGTGGGTGTATTTATTCTATGCAACAATTGTATTTGGAGTTGTGTATTTAATCCGTTTTCATATTGCTGGAGGAGACACTCAAGAAATGGAATATGAAAAAGCCATGGCAAAAGCAAAATATGAAATGGAACAGTACAAGAAAAAAACACCAAATACTTTTGATATTGAAAGCGTAGCCTTGTTAACTGAGAGTGCTGATTTACAAAGAGGAAAAGCTGTTTTTAATCTAAACTGTGCTTCTTGTCACGTTCGTGATGGTGGAGGAGGTATTGGTCCGAACTTAACCGATGAATATTGGATTTTAGGAGGAGGATTTAAAAATGTCTTCAACACTATTTACAAAGGAGGTAGAGACGGGAAAGGAATGGTAGCTTGGAAAGGTGTATTAAAACCTCAAGATATTCAAAAGGTAGCGAGTTATGTAATCTCTTTAGAAGGAACTACTCCTGCAAAACCAAAGAAACCACAAGGAGAAATCTGGACTGGAGAGGAAGAGTAAAAATATTCGAAATAATATAAAGGAAATAGTTAACTGTAATAATTAGTTTTTTAATAGGTAACAGATGGAAACACCCGAGGGAGAACATTTCAGAGATAGTATTGGGACTATAGATAAGGAAGGTAAGCGTGCTTGGGTGTTTCCTAAAAAACCTAGTGGAAAATATTACAAGTATCGAAGCTACGTCAGCTATGTTTTATTATTCTTTTTATTTATTTCACCATTTATTAAAGTAAAAGGAAACCAGTTTTTATTGTTCAATGTAATTGAGCGTAAATTTGTAATTTTTGGTTATCCTTTTTGGCCACAAGATTTTCATTTGGTAGTAATATCAATGATTATTGGTGTTGTGTTTATCACACTTTTTACAGTGGTATTTGGTAGAGTTTTTTGCGGATGGATTTGTCCGCAAACTATTTTCCTAGAAATGGTATTCAGAAAAATTGAATATTGGATTGAAGGAGATCGTGGGAAACAAATGCGACTATCAAAACAACCTTGGAATGCAGACAAAATAAAAAAGCGCCTTTTAAAATGGTTCATATTTTTCTTCATTTCATTCTTAATTGCGAATGTTTTCTTAGCCTATATCATCGGAAGTGATAAACTGTTGTTATACATTCAAAACGGACCGTTCAATCACGTATCAACTTTTATTGCTCTACTGATTTTTACAGGTGTCTTCTATTTCGTATTCGCTTGGTTCAGAGAGCAAGTTTGTATCATCGCTTGTCCGTACGGAAGATTGCAAGGTGTATTACTCGATAATCAATCCGTTGTTGTTGCATACGATTATAAACGTGGAGAAAAAGAAAAAGGTCGAGCTAAATTCAATAAAAAAGAAGACAGAGCAGCTTCAGGTAAAGGAGATTGTATTGATTGCAAACAATGCGTACATGTGTGTCCAACCGGAATTGATATTCGAAATGGAACTCAATTAGAATGTATTAATTGTACTGCTTGTATTGATGAATGTGATACAATGATGGAAAACGTAGGATTACCTAAAGGATTAATCCGCTTTGCTAGTATCGACAATATTGAGAAAAAAAGTCCTTTCAAATTTTCAGCTCGTATGAAAGGATATGCAGCTGTACTTTTTGTTTTATTTGGAGTATTAATCGGAATGTTATTCTTAAGAAATGATGTCGAAGCAAAAATATTCAGATTACCTGGTCAGTTGTATGAACGAAAGGATAATGGAATAATCAGTAATGTATATTCTTACAAAATAATCAATAAAACAACAGAAGAGATTGGTGATATAACCTATAAATTATTATCACATGACGGAAAGATTGAAGTAGTAACACATCAATCATTTGCAGTTCCTAAGCAAGGAATGGCTGAGGGATCATTGTTTATTGAATTGCATCAATCACAATTAAAGAAAGATAAAATAAAATTAACGGTTGGAGTTTATAGTAAGGATAAACTTATCGAAACAACCACCACAAATTTCCTCGGACCGAGAAAGTTTTGGTAAACTAAAAAGCACAGAATATGAAAATTAATTGGGGTACAGGCATTGTAATAGCAATAATTTCATTCATAACATTTATTATGTTTATGGTGGTTACAATGGTGAGTGATAAAGCTTATAATCACGATTTAGTGACAGATAATTATTATCAGAAAGAATTAAAGTATCAAGACAATATTGATGCATCTAAAAATTTAAATAAGTTAAAAAATCCATTGTTGGTTCAGAAAGTATCCAAAGGAATAGAAATTATTTTCCCTAAAGATTTGTCTCCTGAAAAAATTAAAGGAAAGGTCTTTTTATATCGTCCATCAAACAAAACATTAGATAGTGAAATAGAAATCAATGCAACTCAGCATCCTTTAATAATTTCGGATGAAGTTTTGGTAAGTGGTCGTTGGGATATTGTAATCGATTTTACCTACAATAATCAAAAGTATTTTCATAAAGAGGAAATCATATACTAATGCTATATACTGCGTTCATATTAGGTTTGTTAGGAAGTTTACATTGCTTAGGAATGTGTGGGCCAATTGCATTTATGCTACCGTTGGATCGAACAAACCAAGTAAAGCAGTTCTTTCAATTAATGAGTTACCATAGTGGACGCTTATTTACCTATGGATTATTAGGTATAATCTTTGGATTACTAGGTAGAGGGTTTGAGTTGTTTGTCTTTCAACAATACTTATCCATTTTTACTGGAGTTTTAATGATTGTAATTATACTTTTTCCAAAGTTGGTGTATCAACTAAAAGCAACAAAAACATTAAACTCATACATTACCAAAGTAAAATCTGCCTTAGGAAAAGAACTCAAACAAAAAAGAAATGATACATTTTTTGCTATTGGTTTTTTAAATGGTTTTTTACCATGTGGATTAGTGTATATGGCGCTTATCGGAGCCATCGCAACGCATTCAACTTTATACGGAAGTTTATACATGATTTTATTCGGTTTAGGAACCATTCCATTAATGAGTTCAATTGTGTATGTAGGTAAATTCACCAACTTAAAATTGAATCGTTATTTCAAGAAAATAATTCCAGTTCTTGTAGTTACTATAGGAGTCCTGTTTATACTACGAGGATTAGGTTTAAATATTCCTTATATTTCTCCATCTGCGGCAGTTAGCAATCTAGTGGAAAGAAATGCTACTTGTCATTAAAAATAGTTTTTGAGCATGACAATTGTCATAGTTTTAAAGGGTTACCTAGTGTACTTTTACACTATAATCTTTTAAAGCTTAGTCAAATGAAAAAAATTATTGTACCTGTAGATTTTACTTTACATTCTGAAAATGCATTAAGAACTGCGGCCTTTTTTGCCAAAAAGTTTGAAGCTGAAATTTTGGTTGTACATATGTTAGAAATAAGTACACCCGTTATTAGTGCTTCACCATCTTATGTAAATGAACAAACTATTTTTGAACTGAAATTAGCCGAAAAGAAATTTAATAGTTTTTTAGATAAACCGTATTTAGAAGATGTAAAAGTTACACCAGTTATAAAACATTATAAGAGTTTCAGTGATCTTCATAGAACTGCAGAAGAGGAGAAAGTCGATTTAATAGTTCTATCATCGCATGGAGCAACAGGTTTTAAAGAGATGTTTCTTGGCTCAAATGCAGAAGTAGTTGTTCGTAACTCAACAGTTCCTGTGTTAGTTATTAAAGGTCTTCCAATAGATGATGTGTTTAAAAAAGCAGTTTTTGCATGCGATTTTTCTGACGATTTTATTGAACCCTTCAAAAAGACTAAAGAAATTCTAGATTTTTTTAATTGTGAAATGCAATTGGTATACGTAAATACACCAGGAGCGAAATTCAGAACAACCAAAGAAAAGAATGAGCGAATTGATAAGTTTTTAAATAAATTAGATTTAGATAGAGGTCAATTAGAAATTGCTGAGGTTGCAGATTACACCATTGAAGAAGGTATTATGGAATTCGCAAAAGTCAATGAAAGCGATTTAATTGTTATGCCTACTCATGGTAAACATGGAATTGAGCATTTCTTCGAAGGAAGTATCGCTGAAGATGTTGTAAATCATGCAAAATTACCTGTATTAACAGTTAAAATGTAATTATAGTTTAATCAATTTAAAATAGATAATATGATTAAAAATAAACCGATAACTGTTATCATGACTGATAACCCAATCACTTTAAATTCGGATGACGATTTAACAACTGCGGAAGAACTATTTAAAATTCATAATATTCGTCATATTCCAATTGTTCAGGGAAGAAAAGTAATAGGTATGTTGAGCCATACAGATCTTATGAGGGTGAGTTATAAAGATAGTATCGAAGAGTATGAAGCTGAATTTGATACTGTTTTGAATAGTGAATTTACTATAGAGCAGGTAATGACTAAAAATGTAGTTGCCGTTACAACCAGAACAACCATAAAAGAGGTAGCTGAAATTTTATCAAAAAGAGAATTTCATGCCTTACCTGTGCTCGAAAACCAGGACTTAATAGGTATCGTTACAACTACTGATTTAATAAAGTCTTTATTAAATCAGTAAGCTAATAATGTGTAATTTATATATAAGGTTTAAAATTTTGTTAAATGCGTAAAATCGATTTTTATATTTTAGTTTGTTTATTTAATTTTATAAAAAATTAAACAAAACAGGTGATCATGGATATAGTAAACGAAGCAATCGCTTTTGAGAAATCAAAAATGAAAAACATGTCCACTAGTGATAGAGTAGTGGCATCAAGAGAAGCTAAAAGATTAGTATTGGCATTAAACGAGGTTTACAAAAAAACCAAAGATTCAAAACTAATGGATATAATGAAGCAAGTTACTGCCAAGAAGAGAAAGATTGAATCAAGATTAAAAGGGAAACCTTTATTATAAATACACTCAGTAGTTTTTCAAGTTGATTTAGTTAGGTTAAACATGTTCGAATAATAAAACATTCGAACATGTTTTTATTTTTAACTTTGGCATATAAATTGATAATAATATATTGCTAACAGACGTGTTAGCTTCTTTTTCATAGCAATTTTCCCACTCAACACCTCAGTTGGGTGGGTTTTTTTATGAATAAAATTGTCATTTAGAAACTCAAACTTCCTTTTTAGAAATTCATTAATTAGTTTGCTAAATGTTACTGATATCTTTGTGCATTAACTAAATTGTTCGAAAATCCGTTTTTTAACGTAGCTTTGGTTTATGAGAATTATTGTAGCTCTTATCATAACATTGTTTGCTGAATTACTTTTAGCACAGGAGCCAATTTCTATACATCTTACGGAGAAAGAAGGATTGCCTACAAAAGAATCTTACAGTCTTTTGGAAGATGACGAAGGTTTTATTTGGCTTGCTGCAGAAAAAGGATTGTTCCGATATGATGGCTTCGAGTTTAAATTTTACTCACATCCTGAACAGGTTGGTTTATCGGTATTTTCGTTAACTAAAGATGAAGAGAATACCATTTGGTATACTAATTTGGCGAGTCAGATTTTCTGTGTAAAAAATGATGAAGTAATTCTTTTTAAAAGCCTAAAGGATTTCTTTAAAGGAAATCTCGCAAGAATTCTAGTCCATAAGAATCGTTTGTATTTATCGCAAGTAGGTAAATTAATTGTTTTAGATAAGAACACAGGGGAAATACTTTTCAAATCAAAAAAGGATAAAACCCATTTTCATAGTACTTTGATTATAAAAAATGATATTGTTTATTCATTTAACTCTAAAGGAAGACTTTTCGAGTTAGACAGCAATTTTGTTATTAAAGATCAAAATAGAAAAGTTCCGATTAGTAAAAATCGCCATAGAAGAGCCTATTTAAAATGTTTAAAAAACAATTTATTCCTAATTTCATTTAATAATGATGGAACTTCAGATAAGATTATTATAAATCCAGATCTCGATAAAAAATTTGAATTTACTCATTCAACAACGAAAGACAATTATTTCATTCAAGAAATTCAAGTTATAAACGAAGAGTTATTTATAATGACTAATAGAGGTGTATATATCTATGAAATTGAAAATGATAAGTTCATTTTTAAGAGAAAAATGCTTGATGGAGTCTCCACTACTGATGTTATTCAAGATAAAAATGACAATTTATGGATAACTACACAACACGAAGGTATTCATGTATTTCCAAATCTTGATTTTAAATCAAATTTAAAGTTAACTGAAAAAAATGGTTTGCGTAAAATGTTAAAAGGTAAACCAAACGAAATATTTTTAATAGGGAAGAAAAATGAATTCTTTCTCTACAATACAATATCTAATTCAGTAAAAAAATTAAACTACCCTGATTTTGAAGATATAAAATATGTTTTTTATAATACTTCAAGAAGTAACTATTTCATTCAAGGCTCAAGACAAGTACAGTCCTTTTCATTAGTAGATGATAAGATAAAACTTTTGAAGTCATATAATAATCTTAACGCAAAGGATCATCATTATCTAACAAATGATAGTTTATTAATAGCTACTGGTAATAAATCAATTTTATTAAATATAAACTCTGTTAACAATAACTGGGACAATTCTCATTTAATTTCTACGACGCGAACTTATAGTTGTTTTAGTGATAAAAACTCCAATAATTATTACATAAGTGGTGTAAAAGGATTGTTTCATTATGATAAAGACTTAAAACCTAAAAAAGAAATTACTTGGAAGAACCACTCAATTTATATTAGAGATATTATTAGTACCAAAGACGGCACTATTTGGTGTTTGTCTTTTAAAAATGGTTTTTACAAAATTGTTGATAATAAGATTGTTAAGCAGTATACTTCAGAAGAAGGCTTATTATCGAATATCAATAGTTTTTTTAGAGAAGATACTCGAAATAATTCGATTTGGATTGCCGGAGAAAAAGGAATTCAAGAGTTTAATTATAAAAAAGAAACATTTCAAAATTTAACGAAGAAGAATGGAATTCCTTCTTATGAATTTACGGGATTAGAAATTATTGAAGACAGATTATACGCAAGTACCTCACAAGAATTATTTTCGTTTGATACAAAAACAGTTTTTGATGCAAATAAAGTATTAAAACCGAGCCCGTATTTCAGTTTTGTAAGTATTGATAATGTTCAAGAAAATTTAGCTAAGTCGTATTCAATTCCAACCGATGGTAAAAAGGTCGAAATTGGTTTTAATACCAATGGGTTTTTATCTAGTGAAAATATTTTATATGAATACAGATTATTGGATAAATCCGATAAAAACAAAGATTGGGAAAAAGAAACATCAAAAAGTAATAAAGTAATTTTTAATAAACTCCCACAAGGAAAATATACCTTCCAGTTGAGAGCAAAAAAAGGAGATGTGTATTCTGATATTCAGGAAATACAGTTCAATGTTAAAGGAGTTTTTTATAAACAATGGTGGTTCTTTTTAGGCTTAACGATTATTATAGGATTTCTAATATGGAATTATTTTAATCGTAAAAACAATGAATTAAAAGAGAAACAAAAGCTTATTATAGACAAGCAAAGCAAGGAGTTAGAGAATATTTTTTTGAAACTAGAAAGTCTACGAAGTCAAATGAATCCTCATTTTATTTTTAATGCTTTAAACTCGATTCAAGATTACATTTTAAATAATGAGAAAAAGTTGGCAAGAACTTATTTGGTTAAATTCTCTCGATTAATACGAATGTATTTAGAGCATAGTCAAAGAGATAAAATTTCTTTAGAAGAAGAATTGGCGGCCCTAAACTTTTATTTGGAACTTGAAAAAGATCGATTTCAAGATTCATTTTCATATCAAATTATAGTTGATGAAAAATTAGATAAAGAACTAGTTGGAATTCCTACTTTTTTAATTCAACCTTACGTAGAAAATGCAATTAAACATGGATTGTTACATAAGAAAGAAAACAGAAAATTAGAAATTAAATTCTCAATCAATAATCAATCAAACATTTTACATTGCTCAATAGATGATAATGGAGTTGGTAGAGTAACGTCAAATGAAATCAATCAAAGAAAAGCATTTAAACCAGTTTCTTTTTCTTCTGAAGCAAATGCTAAACGAATTGATCTGCTAAATAAAACAAGAAAATACCCTATAAAATTAGAAATTAAAGATAAATACAATGATGCTTTAGAATCTCAAGGAACATTGGTTAATATAGATATTCCTTTAGAAAATTAAAGTGTCATAAATAAAAGTTCCCATATGAAAGCTGTTATTATAGATGATGAATTAAAAGCAAGAAGTGTTTTAAAAACATTAATAAGAGAAGAGTGTTCAAAAATTAAAGAGATAAAGGAAGCTGACGATTTACTTGGCGGAGTAAAACTTATCAGAGAGTTCCATCCAGATATTGTTTTTCTTGATATAGAAATGCCTGAGTATTCTGGATTAGAAATCTTAGATTTTTTAACCGAAGAAGAGGTAAACTTTCAAATTATTTTTACCACAGCCTATAATCATTATGCTATTGAAGCATTTAAATTGAATGCTGTCGATTATTTGTTAAAACCAATTGATAGTGATGAGTTAAAAGAAGCGATCGATAAGGCCGAAAAGTTAATTGGAAATAAAGACATTCATAAAAAATTGAACGAGCTAAAAATTAGTTTAAACGAATCTAATTTCAAGAAAATTGGATTACCTAATAGTAATGGAATTAAGTTCGTAGATTTTAATGATATCATTATGTTAGAAGCCGACGGAATGTATACAAAAGTTGCTACAACCACGGAAGATGTTTTGGTAAGTAAACCATTAAAGTTTTTCGTAGATACACTTCAAAAAATTAAGACTTTTTATCGTCCACATCGATCGTATTTGGTAAATCTGAAATATTTACGTGAGTATGTCAAGAAAGACGGAGGTTATATTATTATGGAGAATAATAAATCGGTTTCTATCTCTAAAGATAAAAAAGAAGAGTTTTTAACTATTGTACAAAGTATATAGTATAAAGCTCTTTTAATCAATATTTTAAAAATCCGCGTTATGCGGATTTTTTTATTGCTGAATTTGATATGTTCTATTCAAATGCTTGGAGTGTTTCAGAAGTTGATATGCTCATTTCGGAAAGTAAGTGCAAAAATAACAAGAGGATTCCTGCAAATTTGAGGTATCAAAAACTAACAAAAATATTACACGATGAGAAAATTTAATAAAAGGAGTTTTGTAATGCTGTCTTTAGCATTATGCACAATATTTTGCACAACTGATGTCAATGCTCAATTTTTTAAAAAGGTTAAAAAGTCCTTATCAAAAAAATCAAGTTCTAAAAAGTCAAGTTCTAAAAGTTCTTCTAGCGATAAAAGTGTTAAATCTGGAGGAGTTCAATTTGTTTCTAAAAATAAAATGAGTTCGAGATTTGCAAGTGGTTTTACGAATTTAGAAATGCGTACAGCTAAGGAAACAAATAGAGGAAAAGAATATGAAGTATATCATTTTGGAGCTGAGAATAAACTAGCTTTTAAGTTGTATCCTAGATTTGCTAAAGATGAATATAGTAGAGGTTTCGATGGTGTTTATAGTAGTCTTTTTGTTAAGGAAGGAGAAGAAGTTTTTCATATTGATGAACTAAAAGATGTTACAGATCAAAGTGGAACAAAACATTCATTTACTCCAGTTCCTTCGCCGTCAAAAAGAGTCATTAAAACACCAGATAATGTTTATCTAGTATATGCCTTTGATGGAGGGAAAAAAATTGGAGGAAAATATCCTTATTATGCATCATCAAAATCTAAAATTGTTGGCCCATTCGTAATTGCTGCACCAAGTGCTGAGAAATTTGATGAGTGGAGTGGAGAGAAAGCATTGAACTATGTGAAAGATTTTGAAAAAAGAGTGAAAATAGGATGTTTTAAATTCTTACCTAAGGAAGGTAAATTGCATTCTCCAGAGTTGGCAAAACTATGTGAAAAAGCTATCTACAAAAAGTTAAAGCAGTACAAGAATAATGCAAATCTTGAAATTAGAAAGTTAGTTATTTATTCTGATGAGTGGAAGGAGAAAATGGATAGAGTTACTGATGAAGTTACCGATAGACAGTTAATTGCATACTATGTTTACGTAAATGGAGATGATACTGATATAACAGCAGCAAAGATTAACCAAAAGAATACAGATAACGGTTTTTCTAAAGATTTGGTAATTGAAAGATTATACTCAGATAAGTTTTCTAAAGACATTCCGGTAAGTCTAGTGAACAAATATTTTAAGAAATAAAAAAGATACTATTATAGATTAATAGTGTGTAGATTATTTAGGGGATTAAGCCTTGCAAATTCATTTTGCAAGGTTTTTCTGTTTAAAAATTTTATCGAAAAGTAATCATTAATGCTATAAAAAAGAATGAGATACGATTCAGCAACTGAAAACCTACTTTCAGAAGTTGTCCATTAAATTTTTAAGAGTAATACAACATTTTTGTGCTATAAAGGACTTAAAAAACAAATCATGAAATTAAAA
This sequence comes from Tenacibaculum sp. MEBiC06402, assembly GCF_049239625.1. Lineage (NCBI taxonomy): Bacteria > Pseudomonadati > Bacteroidota > Flavobacteriia > Flavobacteriales > Flavobacteriaceae > Tenacibaculum > Tenacibaculum sp. MEBiC06402. Next base: position 2,661 of record NZ_JBMKKT010000086.1, on the reverse strand, counting down.
TTACTCTTTCTATTATTACTAATTAGTAATATCACTTTTGCGCAATGGCAGGTAGAGGGTGGAGCTCAATTCACCAATGATGCTACAGATCTTGCTATTACATCTGATGCTAATGATGTTCCGTATGTTGCATACGCTGATAATACGGACGGTTTAGTACATGTTAAAAAGTTTGACGGTACAATTTGGGTTGATGTAGGCGCTAATGCAACAGGAGTTGTAATTCCAAGTTTAATGGCTATTGCAATTAATCCAGTAACAGGTCATCCATGGGTTGCTTATAGAAATAATTCTACAAGCAGACTAGATGTGATTAGGTTTGATGGAACAAATTGGGTAACAGAAGTTGCTTCTTTAACAAGTTTTGATCCACACAGTAAAACAATACTTAAGTTTTCTGCTACTGGTCAGGCTTTTGTTGGAACTTCAAAGGCTGGTTCAAGTATAACGAACAATTTATTTTACTTATACTCAAATAGAAGTGGATCTTGGGCAACTGAATTTAATAGAGATATTTTTGAGCATAGTTATGATTTAATTTCTGAAAATGATTTAGTTGTTGGTTGGGGATATAGATTCGGAAACTGGAGACCAAGAGCAACAAGATATGGATATGATGGAGGAGCATGGAATATTACTTCAAATACTTCCTATACTCCTGCAGGTGGAGCTAATGCTTACATGTTTACAATGGCAGGTACCTCAGACAAAATAGTTCATCATTATAATTACCAAGGTTCTGTTCCAACTAATAGAATCGAAATGATTGGAGGAACAAGACCTACAGGTGCTGATAGTCCAAGAAAAAGAACTTTATTCTTTGAGTATAATAATTTAGATAATAATTCTTACGCTTTATATTATAATAATAGTGAGGATTTAATTATCAATCAGTATAACCAATACTTAAATACTTGGACTGACTTAAATATTGGCTTAAACTTTACGGGTGTAGATCCGAAAGCAAAAATTACTATGAACAATACTGGAGATAAAGTTTATGTGGCATATTTAGATAATAATAAAGTGACTGTTCAGTATTACGGAGTTATTGCTCCAGCGACACAGGTCTATGTTGATATTGATGCAACTGGTAATAACGACGGTTCGTCTTGGACTGATGCATACACTAACTTACAAGATGCAATCGATAATACAAATTTACCAACTCAAATTTGGGTAGCTGAGGGAACATATTTACCAACAAGTGGTTCAGGTAATGCAAGGACTTTTAAGTTAGAAAATAAAGCGGCAGAAATTTATGGTGGTTTTAATGGAACCGAAACAGCCCTAGATCAAAGAGATTTCAGAAATAATGTAACTATTTTATCTGGTGATTTGAATGGAGATGATAACGCAAACATCAATAATAGTGAAGCGACAAGAAGTGATAACGCTTACCACGTAGTTTCATTAAAAGGTACTGGAAACGGAACTGTTATTGATGGATTTACAATTTCTGATGGAAATGCAAATGGGCCAAATGATACTAGTTGTACTACTTCAGCAACAAATCAAGATGTTGGAGGTAGAGGAGGAGCTATTATTGTGCAACCATTCAATGCTGGTCGAATAAATGCGGTAATTCAGAACTGTATTTTAGAGAATAATACAGGTTCGGAATACGCTGTTTATACGCAGTTTAATCCATGTGGACAGCAAAATATTGTTGGTGATGTTGATTTTAAAAGCTGTATTGTAAGAAATAATTATTCAGATACTCAATCTGCTTTCTTATTTGCAGGAGCACAACAATTCACACAATATGGTAGAGGTTCTGTGGTTAATAGTCTTTTCCATGGAAATGTATCAGGGTCAAGTGCTTCTTGTATGCGCTTAGTTACTAGTTCTGGTGGAAATACTACTGGTATTGATGTTGATATTATAAATACAACATTTGCTAAAAACACAGGAAACTTAGGAAATGTAATTAAAATGGATAGAGCTGGAAATACTACTATAAAAAATAGCATTATTTTCGATAATGGTTCTGTAACTCCATTTTCAATTACAACAAGTGGTTCTTCTGTGAGCAATTCTATTGTTCAAGGAGGTCAAAGTGGAGGTATGGCTTCAGACCCATTATACACAGATGCTGCAAACAATGATTTTACTTTACAAGCAGGTTCTAATGCTATCGACGGAGGTTTAACTGCAGATTTACCATCTGATATTATAGAAGATTTAGCTGGAAACACCAGAGTTTCAGGTGGAGCTGTAGATATGGGAGCATATGAGGTTGCTGTAACGCAATACACATTAACTTTAAATGCAACTGATGGATCAATTTCACCAAACCCGACAGGAGGAACCTATGATGACGGCACTTTAGTTACTTTAACGGCTACACCAGATGCAGGTTTTGAGTTCACAGGATGGAGCGGAGATGCTAGTGGAACAACGAATCCATTAAATATTACTATGGATGCTGATAAAACGGTTACTGCCAACTTCAGCCCAATTCAGAGAACATTAACGGTTAATGCAACTGACGGAAGCGTTACGGTAGCACCAAATTCTGGAACTGGAACTTACGACGATGGAAGTGTCTTAACGTTAACAGCTACACCGGATGCAGGTTTTGAGTTCACAGGATGGAGTGGAGATGCTAGTGGAACTACAAATCCGTTAAATATAACTATGGATGCTGATAAAACGGTT